>NZ_NOLK01000206.1:0-11802 GCF_002245985.1 Nostoc sp. 'Peltigera membranacea cyanobiont' 232 | reverse complement strand
TGTCAGACCTAATTATAAATGTTCATGTGAACTTGATATAACTCATTTTGCAACAGTTCTTTTCCCGGATATTAACTGTCGCCTCCGAAAATAACGCTGCCAGATTTGCTGTCCTTGCAAAAGTAGACTGATAATTTGTCGCACTTGTTGGATTTGCATTTTTAGCCCTTGATTTCTCTGCCGTAACTGATAAATATTCTCCTGGCTGAGATAAATATTTTCGGGTGCTTGATTCAAGGCTCTATGGGTACAAATTTCATAGACAGTTAATCTATCTGCTATGTATGTTAGCTGCTGCTTAAGTTGCCACATCCGCCAAGCCACATAGAGTAGTATTAGCGAAATGAGGGTATTAACGAGGATAACTAAAATGACCATTGTTTATCTTCACCAATATCAGCTTTGAGGAATTTTTCCATATACTTGACTACGAATTTTATATTTTAGATTTTTTGGGCATGAATCAAAAAATCGCCAATTCGCAAATTTTGTAACAACTATATGCTCACACCTCACAAAACCACAGCTACAATTGCCTTAGATTCACGACTCGGTTTGCGAAATCAACCCGTATGCTCAATAAGCCCCAGCGTTACTCCGTTCCATACATTAACCTGATAATCCTAGTCAATTTGCGATCTTTGCGGCAGTAAGCGCAATGGCACAGCCCCTTTAATTTCGGTGAGAGAACAACACTCCACTCCTTACCGGAGGCTTCCCAGCATCGCTTTTATTATTGTGCTATTAGCTCTACCAGTTTTCGAGTCTGTCGCGTGAAATTAACTAACATTTTGCCTATAAAACCGCACTATTGCTTCACTAAGCAAAAATTGCTGAATGTGCGCTGGGCAAAAGGAAAGTGTGAAAGGAGAGAGTCTATTAATTCCTCTTCGCCTTATACAATTTTCCTAGCCGAAGGCTTGCCCCTCTTGCCTTAAACTTTAACTTCTTCCTTGTTGAAGGCTTACCCCTGATATTTCACTAATCTGTTACTGATAATGATTATTTTTTTATATATCCAGTCTGAGGTGAGGATGTCAAAAAAATTACTATCAACTAATTCCTTCAGAGTCATTTTTCTTGCTTTGACGATTGGATTTTTTGGGTGTGGAAATCAAGCTGCAAGAACTACATTTACTCAAACTGATACCCAGGTAAATGAGAATCTTCCCAAAGTTGTAGCAACAACAAGTATATTATGTGACTTAACCAGACAAGTTGCTGGGAATACAGTTAACCTCACCTGCTTAATTGATCCTAGTGCCGATCCTCATGTTTATAAACCAAAGCCGGAAGATCGTAGAGCTATTGAGCAAGCTAATCTTATTCTCTATAGTGGCTATAGTTTAGAACCAAATCTCATCAAATTAATTAAAGCAACTAAAAACCCTGTACCCAAAGTGGCTGTTGGTCAACTTGCAGTGTCTAAACCACAACAATTTCAAAAAGGTATCAAGAATGTAATTGAACCTCATGTTTGGCATAATACCAAGAATGCTATCAGGATGGTAGAGGTAATTAATAGTAACCTGAAAAAACTCGAACCTAGAGATGCTGATACTTATACTAGCAATACTAAAAAAGTCACAAATGAACTAACTCAATTAGATAGTTGGATTAAGTCAAGAATTGCCAGTATTCCTCCCAAAGAACGCAAGTTAGTTACAACCTCTGATGCACTTGTTTATTACGCTAAGGCATACGGGATTCCCTTAACATCGGGATTACAAGGTATTAGTACTGGCGAAAACCTAACAGGTGTAAGAGAGAAAAATTTGGTTACAAATATTCAACAATCTAAAGTCTCAACAATTTTTACTGAAGCAGCAATTCACCAAAATTCACTTCAATCTGTAGCCAGAGAAGCTTCAGTAAAAATTTCTGCTAGAAAGTTATACACTGAGGGACTTGGTGAACCAGGAAGCGAAGCTGAAACTTATCAGAAAATGATGATCGCCAATACCCGCACAATTGTAGAAGGGTTAGGAGGGACGTATTTAATGTTTCAAGTTAAAGCTGCTAAGTAGTTATAATCTGCATTGATTCATCTGATAAACCGAAGCTTTTTAGATGACGGAAAATTCGGTTTATCAGGATTTTTTATGAAGACAAAACTAGAATGCTATTTGTCTTTTAATCTGATATCAATAACAGTTGCATTGAAGTTGTAGTTAAAACCTTCTAACTCAAATGGCATTCCAATTTTAACTTTACTGTTACCTATAACTGGGCCATTGTCGGTAAGCTGGGCTTTGCCATCTAAAGTCAAAATAAAATCTGCACTAAAATTATTGATTTTGGGATCTGGTAATTCTTTTACAGTGCCATCAGGTTGGGAAACATTCACTGTTCTAGGTAGCTGTTGAATGGATTTAATTTCAATTTCTCCGTGGGGTTGATTGCGGATAATTACATTAGTTTTTCCGCCTTTTTTGAATCCATTATTGAATAATTGTTCGGGGTCACGAACATTCAAACCACGAACTACTAAGTCTACTTCTATGGGTACTGTTTTCGCACCAACTTGGGCAA
The DNA here is from genome assembly GCF_002245985.1 of Nostoc sp. 'Peltigera membranacea cyanobiont' 232. Taxonomy (NCBI): domain Bacteria; kingdom Bacillati; phylum Cyanobacteriota; class Cyanophyceae; order Nostocales; family Nostocaceae; genus Nostoc; species Nostoc sp. 'Peltigera membranacea cyanobiont' 232. Next base: position 9,270 of record NZ_NOLK01000206.1, on the reverse strand, counting down.
CAGAACCAGAAGTACCAGGAAAGATAAAGATGCCGAATATAACTAGCAAAATTACTAGTGCAGCACCTAAATCTAGGAGATTAATTTTGCCGAACAAACGACCTTTTGAATCTAAAATAGCCATAAAAAGTTTTCCGAGGTAATAGCGAAGTAATTGATTGTAGCAAGAAGCCTTTCGATGGGAATGGCAATTTTCCCTATCTGGTAATAACTGAAAGCGGCTGCGCGTTTCGATTATGCGACAGTTTATCATGAGTTTCGTAAGTTCGGGGGGGTGGCAGCTAACCCTCAAACTTTTACCGTTTAGACTGACGCACTCAGAAAGCAATATCTAGTGTTTAAGCCTATCTTTAGAGGGAATCTCTGACCCCTCACAATTCGGTAGATTTGCGTAAGTGTTGGCTGTATCACAACTCATTTGCTTTTGAGTTAAGAATGCAACTTAGAATACTCCAAATCCGTCTCATAATTTGTCCGATCGTTTTATGTCCTCCCAAAATAATATTCAGAGCTTATTATGTTCAATTGGAAAGTTTTTGTTGCAAATTACCGGGTGTGGCGGCGTAGCTGGTTTTATCCTTTAATTTCAGTGTTAGTTGCTCTAGGCTTGTGCCTGATTACACCCGTACCTGGAAGAGCTTTAGATTTTTTGCCTCTTCTACTCCAAGGATTTCAGGCATTTCAGCTTTCTAATATATCCCCTAACCAAGAAGTCGATCTTGGTAAGCAGATTAATCAGGAATTAGTTGGCAGTCAAGTCCGACTTTACCGCAATCCTGAAGTTAATCGCTATGTGGAACAAGTTGGCCGGCGTTTAGCAGTCAATAGCGATCGCCCCAATCTTCCTTATACTTTCCAAATAGTTGAGGATGACAGCATTAATGCTTTTGCTACCTTGGGTGGCTATGTCTATGTCCACACTGGTTTGTTGAAAACCGCAGATAATGAAGCGGAACTAGCTAGCGTCCTCGCCCACGAAATTGGTCATATTGGGGGGAAACACGTAGTCAAACAGATGCAGCAAAAAGCGCTCGAAAGTGGTCTATTAACAGCAGCTGGCTTAGACCGGAGTACGGCGGTACAAATTGGTGTCCAGTTAGCGCGAGACTTGCCACGCAGTCGTAGCAATGAATTTGAAGCCGATCAAAGAGGACTACGAACTTTGACACGGACTGGTTACGCCCAGTCTGCAATGGTTTCGTTTATGAAAAAGCTGCTGAACAAGGGTGGTTCTGCTCCAACATTTTTGAGTACCCACCCCGGAACTAGCGATCGCATTGATGCCCTCAGACGTGCAATTAACTCCCAACCGAGTAATGGAACTTATGGCTTGGATAATGCTAGTTATAAAGCTAATATTCGACCATTAGCAAGGTCTTGAGGGAATTAGGAATTGGGAATTGGGCATTGCTTATTCCCTTGTCTCCTTCATCTTCCACATCTTTCCCTCCGCCTCATCTCGAATATTATTCAATTCCGATTGCGGCGATCGACTTTGATTTTAGCTGGATTAACGGTAATTACAACTTCTTCTAAAGGGAGGGTACGGATATAGTCTTTAAAAATGTTTACTTGATAAACCAGGTTATTCGTCACATCCAATCCAGTCAACCAGCCACTCCGGGGATGATAAGCGCCAGTATCTATGTCTAGCCATCCTTGTCCTTGTGCCAGTTTACCAGGAGAAACACCTGGCAGAGTAAAGGTAATGGTGTGACCGATGATAATGAGCTTATCTGGAAAGTAGGGTTTTTCAATACTGTGAAATTCCTCTCGTATCCAGCAGAGTTCCTCGGCAGTTTGTTCTGTAACCGACTTAGAAGGGTCAACACCAGCATGAGTTAACCAAATATCGCCCAAGTCGAGATATGTTGGCAAACTCTTGAACCAATCCAGATGATCGTCAGGGATTGAAGCCTCGTGATAACTGGCTACGGTAGCTTGCCCCCCACTGTACAACCACGCTTGCATCGTCGGGGAGGAAGTTCTTTCATTAGTCAGAATGTTTAATAACATCTGCTCATGATTTCCCAGCAAACATGGGTAGTTATGTCGTTTGACAAAATTAACTACTTGTGAGCTATGAGGCCCGCGATCGATTAAATCTCCCAAAAAATAGATTTGATCGTCTGACGTAGGAGCGATCGCCTCCAACAAAGTCATCAAACCTTCATAGTGTCCATGTACATCCCCAATAACAATTCGTCTGGGGCTAGTTTCGCTCATTGTCTCTTAGCTTCAATAGTTTGGCTAATACTTCTGCTACAGTTTAAGCTGTCTGGTTTCCGTAATAGAAGGTAAAAATACTGAACTAAGTTTTATTTTAATTTAATTATTATTCCAGAAATAAATATTATTGATAATGAACATAGAGTAATATGCATAGTTCTTACTGCTCAGAAAGAAAATTAGCAAATTTCACCCGCGTTAGCTTAGAATCTAAGCTATTGCTATATTTCTAACTTTTTACCTTAACAATGTCTAACGATTTCTCTGCTGAGATTAGTTCGCGCATCTGCCAGCACATGAATGACGATCATGCTGATGCCGTAATGATTTATGCTAAAGCTTTTGGTGGTGTAACAGATGCGATCGCAGCACAAATGCTGTCAATTGATGCACAAGGTATGGATTTGACAGCCCAAGTTAATGGGGAAACTGTGCCAGTTCGCATTCAGTTCGATCGTGTTTTAGTCGATGCAGAAGATGCCCATCAAACTCTCATTGCAATGGTGAAGCAGGCGCGGGTAAACGTAAAGTAGAAATTGGGAAGTCCCTAAAGACCCAATACAGTTCGGTTAAGCCAAGAGATGCGATAAATCGCCGTCAAGACGAAGGATTTGATTATTGTAGAGACGGCGATTTATCGCGTCTTTGCGATTTAGAATTTTCATCAAAAAACCTAAGCTGATGTGCATCTAAATTGTATAGTACGAAAACGTAAAATTATTGTAGTGCGGGCATCTTGCCCGCATCGCATATACAAATTAAATACGCAACAGCTTATCACCCAGAGATAGCTACCTCTTCCTTGACTACTGCGGCATAAGGCTTGGTTTGGATAATTTCAAACTTCCAGTCTGAAGAATAATCAGGCAACTCATAGCCAACACTCTTAACATGAGCCAGCATCAACTCATCCCGTTGATGCCAAACTGCAAATATTTTCTCCCTGCCATCGTAAAGCGTTTCTAGGTCAATTTGATAAACCTCATTTACCCGCTTCAGTTTCAAGCCCAACAAATTTAAGAGTCGGCTGAGTATTTTTATTGCGGAAACCTGCTCTTTCTCCACAATTAAGTTAATACCAAGCGCTCTTTTAATATGCTTACTATGCTGAAAAACAATATTTTTAAGCAATATCAAATCTGGATTACTCTCGGTAAACTCTCGTTCTGCTTCGAGAAACTGAAGCATTCCCAAGGCTCTCATCGCCTCAACTTTCAGTGTGTAAGTTTTTAAATCTGGTAGAAAAACTTTCCCTTCACCCCAAGACAATTGCTGATACCATTCTTGCTCGTCTCTGACATGAAAATACTCGCTTTCGTGAGTCAGATAATAATGAATTAACAGTTGACGATAATATCCCTGGTCATCTTGCAATTTCAGCCAAGGAGTAATTTCTACACCATACCTTTGTCTGAGAACATATTTATTGATTTGGTTCCGTTCTCCATCAGTTAGAGAATGCTTCACTAATAGCTGCTCATATTCTACATAATCGATATCTTTAGCGTTAGCTACAGCCATTGCTACTGATAATTGATTTTGCTGTTTAATATCCTTAATTTTACGCTTAATTTCTTTAGCCTTTTGGCGACTGTGCGCCCAATCTTTTTGAACTTTGACAATTTCTAAAATTAATCTTTTGCGGGTAGCTAAATCATCGGCATCAGTTGCCAAAAATGCCAGACGTAAATCTCGAATAATATTATTGTGAACAGCATTACTTCGCATCTGAATTTGATGCCCATCGGCAATTAAACCATCTTGCATCGATTGACGGTAGAGGCGAATAGAAGCATTTACCCGTGCAGATAACTTAGCCCAAGTTCGCAAATGAATCGGGTCATGAACTAAAGGTAAATCCACATCTATTTTATGTAATGGACTAAGCAAAGCTAAATTTTCTTTTTGATTTTCTTGATACCAATCAGATAGCAAGCGATAATTTGTACTACCACTACTAATTAAGCCAATACCTCGTTTCGCACACCAGACAACACGCGGCACATCATCTCGCACTCTTGCTAATGCTTGTCTTGCTTCCGAGTCAGGAATTACCCCTTGAAAAATGCCATAAACTCGGTCGAAATGTTGGACATCAATACTAATTCCTGTACCCAGACTAGGGGTAACAAAAACGCCGTCATAAGCAGAGATTTTTTGATTAATCGCTGCAATAAAATCAACCGCTTCGTGGCCAGGTGTGTTTGTAGTGTGGCTACTAACTACCAAAGTTTTGGGAAATTGCCGTCGTAATTTTTGTAAGCGTTCTTTGAGATAACGTTCGATTGTTTCACAACTGTAACGCCCAGCACGACTATCGGTAGTAACATAACATTTACGCCCAGCAAGTAAATCTAATTCCAGTTGGTGAATTAGCGGTGTTGGGTTGGGCGAATCATAAAAAGTTATGTCCCAACCCTGTTGAGGCTTCCATTGATTGAGAACAACCCAAGGCGTTAATTTAATTCCTGCTAATCCCTGCAAATATTCAAGTGATACGTCTGATAAATCAGCATCTTGGGCAATTACTAACCCCCCAGTTGTTAAAACTGTCGAAATTAGCTGCTGAAATAATTTTAATATTTTTACACGCTTGTGTTTACAAGTATTACTGTTTAATAGATGCCACAAAGACTGCTCTACTTCATCCAGAATTACTATTGCTCCCCGCCAATTTTCCGGGTTAAGTTTCCAAATCGAATCAACGCACAATCCAAGAGATTGCTGGGGAGAGAGTGAGCGGAGGATGGGAGGAGCGGGGGTAAGTGTTTTATCAATCCTTTTGTCTCCATCTTCTTTATGTGTTCCCCATTGAATACCAATTTTTTCACACAAAAATCTTCCTAGTAGAATTCTGTGAGTAATTAATAAAACGGGTTGATTTCTAATTTTTGCTTGCTGAACAACGGCTTGCAATGCTGTAGTTTTACCTGTTCCTTTGGCAGATTTTACTCCTACTAATCCAGAAGTTGGGAAAGGAATTTCACCTATATAAGGGCGATTCAAAGTGAAAGCCGCAGGAATAGTTAACTCAGTGTGGGGTTTTGTTTGAGCCAGATAAATTTCTAAATCAACACTTTGGCGATAAACTTTCTCGAAGCTACTTGCACCTTTGGCAACGATAAACTCATCAACCCCTTTTTCTATTCCTGGAAGTTCAATAACTTTAACAGAGCAATTTTCTTGCTGGAATAAACAACCAAGTTGAGAAATAGCATTATTTACAGCAGCAATTGTCTTAGGTTGAGTTTCAAAATCAAAACAAATATAAAAGCTACGCTTTGTAATTGCAAATGCTGCTAAGTCGGGAATCAACTGACGACGGGTAACTTTACCAAATTCGTCTTTAACAACCCGATAACCACTAGTAATTCCAGGAATGGCAATAGCTGCATATCCTTGTGTCAACAGTGTGGCTGCTTTCTTCACACCCTCGCACAGAATGAGGGGAATGTTTTGTTGCATCACCCATTGCCAAAAGCCTCTAGCTTCACCATCAGCAGTAATGGTGATATTGTCAGGGATGACCAAATTGTAACGTCCAGCGACTTGCTGCCACACTTGCAGCGTTACCCGCAAACAAAACACTCGTGTTGGCGTGCTAGGGGGATGCTCATATTTGATGGATTTAGCATTGTGATTCTGTCGGGGTTGGTTTGGCTTAAAGCATCCCCATTCCATCATCTGCCAACTATTCAAAGGGTCTAGCCCCGAACACCACCAACCACCTTCAGTAATATGAGCATAACGCTGCAACCATCCAGCTTTCACCATTCCGGTATTGGTGCGGGGGAGTAGCTCAGAAATCAATAGGTACTCATAAGCAGTTACGCCTTGGAGTGACCTAAAATTGAGTTGTACAAGGTGTAAGTCTATACCACTACTCTTGACTAATTCCTCAAGGTGTTGGGGGTGTAAATAGTGCAGATGCATAGGGAAAGACCGGAAGGAAAGACGATGAGATTAAAACATTAACACGCATCTGCTTTTTTTCTATAAGAGATATTGCGAGGCTTTTATGATGCTTTTTTTACTTCGTTACGGGAGACACATCGGTTTAGCCTCTAGTGGGTTATTCTGCCTATTAGATCCCCAAAGTAATAATTTTGTATTGTGATATTTATTCGATTTTAATTTTAATTTATCAGTAAATCTCTGCGTTACGGAGTGCGATCGCTGTAGGGGTTGCCGCAGCGATCGCTATAGGGTAGCATCTTGCAAGACAAGCTTTGTCAAGAATCGTAGACGCACATTGGGTTGTAGCTATGTACTATTTCAGTAGTGATATCGGGCTTGAAGAAAATCAATTCGGTCATCACTTACTAGATAAACAATCCGGTGTTCTTGAGTAAGTCGCCGCGACCAAGCATCTGAATCTAAGTATTTCAATGGTTCAGGTTTTCCAATACCTGTAAAAGGATCTCGCATAATCGCTTCAATCAAGTTAAAAGCGCGAAGCGCAGTTTTGCGGTTTGTCTCTACCCAATAAGCGAGGTCTTCCCGAAATTCTGGATGAAATACAGCATCTCGAACTTTATTTTCTTGGGGTTGGGTTTCATCCTTCTTTTTCTTCGTCAATTCCCAACTCCTGACGTAGTTCGTTGATACTTTGAGGTTTTAAAGTTCTAGCTTTTGCTCTTTCCAAAGCAGTCAACAGACGGACTGCATTTTTAGGTGAACGAAGTAAATGAGATGTTTCTAGTAAACTATCTAGTTCATCAACAGCAATTAGGGCGACGTTTTCGCCTTCTTGTCGCGTGATAATTACCACTTCTCTATCTGCAACTACTTGATTGCAGAGTTCGGCTAGGTTATTACGAGCATCAGTCAAGTTTGTCTGGTTGGACATGGTGGGAGATTTCCTAATGCTGTAGGCTTTACAGAACATAATAGCTTGATTGGTTGGACAATTGTATGTTAGCTAAAATTAGTATTGATAAGTGCCTCAAACTTCTAAGTAACTAGGATACAACTATGAAAGAACCTACGGTCACAAAAAAACAGAAATATCAGTTTATTGCCGACTGTTTAGCCCAACTACCCTCCGATAGACTACTATCTCAAGCGAAAACAGACGAGCAACGAATCGAGTGGTTGAGGTTAAGGCTTAACTATGGATTACTATCAGTATTTTGGAAAGAAAGTCATTCTATTCGACATAATCCATTTAACGTTATTGCTGATAATAAGCAAATTGACCCTCATATTTGTGAACACTACCGACGATGGATGAACTATCTGATAGGTTTATGGAAATTGGTACAGGTTGTTGAACCGCTATTTCGAGAAAAATGTCTAAAAGCAAACTTACCTTTTAAGTATCCTTTCCAATCTCCTTTGGAAATGTTCTTCGCATTTTTGGAAGAAGAAGCAGAAGATGAGTTTTTACCTTGTCTACAAAATCATTATGAAAAATCACTTCTAAAAATCAAGGAAATGATTAACTCAGGCAAAAAATCTCATCTAGTAGAAAATAAAAATGGAACGACAAAGTTAGTTCTTGAGGAGCAACGTAATTCACTAGAAGTTAAGAACTATAAATCATTAGAAAAGAAGCATTTTGTTAAAGAAAGACGTTGGTACTTTCTTTTTATTACTTTTTGTCGGATAGAGTCAAAGTCAAATCCACGGATTAAAGAAAATTTTGATACCTTTATGACAGCATTTTACGAATTTCAAAACCATATAGCTACTTCAATTCGTAAGAGAGAATCAGCTACCTGGTAAAAAAGCTACTCTTATGCTTGGAAAAAAGGTACAAAGGTCTGTGCTGGTAAAGGTGGTGCTTATTCTGCTTAACAATTATTCATATCTTTGACACAGTTGATACACCCACTAGGAACAGGCTTTAGTCTGAAAACTATAAATTTAGTGGGTTTTTAACCTATGAATAAAAACAATGGAATTGGTTTTTTACAGTCTTCACCCTCCTTTTCCCAAAAATCGGAATACGATGTTTACGCTCAAAAGTCAGTGGATAAGGTAGAAAAACAGCAGGGGATGCTTGTCTCTTCCGATCCTCCAACACCACTCCCACCTGTAGTTTCAATCCCCATATTGATGTATGGAGGAATTGCAGTAGCCGTCATTATTTCAATGAGTTACTTTTCCCAAATCCAATTGAAGTTGATTACTGAACTAATCAAAACACTAAACAAAAAGACTAAGTAGTTTGCTAGCACTTACATAACAATATCAGCAGTCAACTTCCAAGGCTGACTGCTGATATTGTTAAGCTCTGAACTAAGCCCCGACAGCTTCCTTCGCGGCGTACAACACCTCAGCGTTGATTTCTTTGAAACCGCGATCGCAATTAAATTTATGAGTGCTGCACTAGATTTATATTATGTTACGTGAAATGATTACTGAATAGCACGTAAAAATTATAATTAACATTTTACAAATAGTTGCGATTGTTTCCAATCTAGACAAAGACTTTCTTCCACTTGCTATTTTGGCATATAATGAGATTATAAACATCTTAGTTAAATACTCACTTATAATATTGTTTTTATCATTCGTAATTGGTGAAGAAAATGGCTAAAACATTAATAATACAGTTGTCAGATGACTTAGAAAGGAAATTAACTGCTCAGGCGGAAAAACTGAATCTATCTTTAGAAGATTTAATTCTGCAATCGTTATCTCAATCAGCTAAACAGGAAAATATCTCAGAATTCGATCCAATTTTTCCTTTACTAGGTACATTGGAATTTGATAATTCTGATGTAGGAGAAAACCACGATCAATATCTCCAGCAAACTTTGCAGCATCGCAATTAAATTTATTAATTCTCTTAAACTGTCTGTCTTGTAAGCTGATGTGCATCTAAATTGTATAGTACGAAAACGTAAAATTATTGTAGTGCGGGCAACATGAGCGCATCGCATATACAAATTAAATACGCAACAGCTTATAGCGGTTTTCACTTGAGTGAGAGACAATTAAATGTACTATAGAGATTAAATAAGTAAAATTTGTCACCAATGAAAGCATACTCCATAGATTTGCGGCGGAAAATTACGGAAACTTATGAACGCG
>NZ_NOLK01000205.1:0-12021 GCF_002245985.1 Nostoc sp. 'Peltigera membranacea cyanobiont' 232 | reverse complement strand
CCAGTTCTTCTTTTGATAACTGGTTCAAGCTTTCTCGGTCTAATTCTTGAGGCAGGTTTTCGTTCATATCTATGATAGTCCTCCTCAAGTGTTCCCTTTGTCAATACTCTGCCACCTGAATCCTTACGATTGTAGATTGCGACTATTAACAACAAAACTACTTCTTCCTGTGCCTACTTGTCTTGGGCAAACTGCGGTGATTTGAGGAGTTATTGGAATCACTTCTGCTTTTATTTTAGTAGTGTAAATATTAGGCTCAAGAATGTTGTACTTAACTGTACCGTTGATTCCATATTTGGAACTAGCTGTAATCAAGCTATCAGCGGAAAAGAATAGTCCTTGAGCATTAATTGTAATATTTCCACCACGACCCTCAAAGGCATCTGCGGCGATACTGCTGTTTTTTGAGCCAGATATAATATCTGCATTGATTCTGATATTTCCCCCGTCGCCTTGATTATCTGCGGATGCTGTGATATAGCTTTTGTTATTCAAAAGCAAATCTATTACATTCACTTGAATATCACCACCAACACCTGAAGCAGTAGAGGCAGTAATAGAACTTTTGTTATTTAAAAAAATAGAATCAGCATGGATTGTAAGCTTACCACCAGCAGTACTTGTTCCTTCATTCGTGATATTAACTTGTCCACCATTTGTTAGGCTCAAGTATCTAGCATTAATATTAACTTCTCCGGGAGAGCCACTTGGCATCGGAGGAGAACCGAATAGTTCTTGAGTTGCCATATCTGCCTTAGTAGTGGATGCACCTATTGAACCACTTATCTCCATATCAGAGGCATTGATGGTAAGAGTTCCGGCATCGCCAAATCCTAATGTAGAAGTGTTGGCGAATGCTTGATCTCCTACGATTAACCTTGATGTATTTATCGTTAAATTGCCAGATATACCAGTATTAAAGGTTTGAGATGCTAAATAGCTGGGTACATAGTATTGTCCCGAATTAATCAACTGTGGAGAGTTAGTCAACTCTATAGAATCAGTTGCATTCAAAACTATATCTCCTCCATCTCCAATTCCAGTGGTGAGAGATGCGATCAATCCTCCATCCTGATTTAGTAACTTACCTGTTGATACTGCAATATTTCCGGCTTTTTGTGTACCAAAAGTAGTTGTTATAATACCGCTCGTAACCAAAGGATCTAAAGGCAAAAAACCAAGCAATTGCACAGATTTAGTGGCATTAATGTTTATATTCCCTCCTTGACCAGTACTATAGGTTCTAGTACTTATTCCTGCTCCTGCTTGAATGACTAAATGCTGAGTAAGAATATCTATGCTTGCTCCACTTCCTGAACCTAGTGATTCACTACCCACAAAACTAATAAATTTTCCAACTGGAGCGCTACCACTGACTTGAAAAGACTCAATTGCATTAATATTGATATTGCCCGAAGGGAAAGAGCCTAAATTTTGATCTAGAAGTACTGAGCCACTACTCAGAAAGATGGACTTTCCTTGTAAAGCTATAGAACCACTACTACTTCCACTAGTATCCAATAAAGACTTTTGAGATAGATTAATGTCTTTAAAAAAAGACACTTCTTCGTAGCGTAGAGCCCATTCCTGAGTAATTGAACTAAGACTTACGAAACCAGAATTAACAGCACCTAACTCAATTCGCCCTTGTTCAGCACTCAGAGTTCCACCTTCCAACGTTAGCTCGCCCCCTACTAAAGCTAGGGTTTTTCCTGGTTGCACCTGCAAACCAGTTGCGTCTTTATTTCTTCTATACGGGGAGATGATCGTACTTTGAGCAATTAGCCCAAGACCTGTACCGTTGATTTGAATAGCACCAGAATTATTCCCAATCTGTAAACCAATAGGTGTACTAATAGTCAACAGTGGAGTAGTTTGGCTAGGATTCATTCTCCATTCAAAGCCATCGCTAAATTTAATCGCATTTGCAGTACTTGCAAAGAACGAACCCCCAATCTCTAGCCGAGCATTTTTTCCAAAAATAATTCCATTTCGATTGAGTAAAAACAAGTTAGCTATGCCATTAGCTTTCAGGATACCATCGATATTAGAAATCGAATTACCAGTGATCCGAGTGAATATATTTTGAATATTCGCACTATTATTAAAGTAAGTTCTAGTTCCAGTCAATACAGAAAATTGTTCAAAGCTGTGAAACAAGTTGTTCCCTTTTATAGTGCCGCCATTAATTTGGTTGGTATTATCCTGGCGTATTACTTGAGAATTAACAGGCAGTGTTTTATCTGGTGTGATCTGTGCAATAGCTGGCGATAAAATAAGTAGCAGGGAAGATAGAATACTACCTTGAAAGCCCCAAAATGAAATAGTACGTACTTTCACAAAACCCTTTTTTATCCTTATAATTGACGATTGAAGACTTCTAATGTGAAGTTTCTAAACCCGAAGGTGTCAAAATAACGAATCCCACGTAGTAATAAAGTAGGATTGACTAACCATTCTGTTGCTAAAAATAACTCTTTATTACTGTCTATCTGTTTTGGAATACTGATCGATACGTTGTCATTCAAGTGCAATGTTAAGTAATCTTTAGCTAACTCCTCTAATTGCACCCATGAGGTTTCTGCTGCACTTGAGATAATCCAATCAGGCGTTATTTCTGTAACTATTCCCTTCCAATTAATGAGTTGATTGATTGGAAGTGATGAAAACTCTTGAGCGAAACTTTTCAATTGTTCAGAAATAATTACAATATCTAATGATGCATCTGTGTTATATCTAGCAACTGCGCTCCTCCGTTGACTTCCATGTTTAAAGCCAGTCTCGAAAAAAAACATTGTTTCGGGCTTAACTTCTGTAGAACCCCACGAAAAACTATCATTAAAATGAAGTGATTTAATGATAGGTTTTTTATGAGGTCCAAAAGTTTCTGTTTTAGTTGTACCATCGGGATAAGTATAATGATTCTGGTGATTAACTTCGTTGCCATCAGCACTAACTTGAAAGCTTCTGACACATTGGAAGTGACGAATTAGTTTTCCTTCTAAATCGTATATACTCCAAGTTCCATGCCAATCTCCTATGGCATGATGACGACAAAAATTTTCCCAGTTTTGAAGCTGGGGATCTGTGATGCTAGAATTCATGATGTTGATTAATAGGGGACTTTCGATAGTATATCAGCACTAGGATAACAATTAAAGTCATAAACAATTTGTAATTTTTTCCCACCTAAATAGTTAGATTATTAAAAAATATATCTCTAGGGATAGCCTGCCAGATTGTATGAGTGCGTGTTGGATGGAACCTGTGCTTTTAATGGTTTGAAAACCATGCAGTTAAGCAATAAAAATAGTTCCAGAACCGGAATATTTGTAAGGAAGTTAGCGGTCATTAATCGGGAACATCAATCGAGAACTGAGCCAAATAGAATTCAGTCGTCATAATTCAGTTGTTAGCGTTTCTAGGTGGACGTTGAAACACCAGACGAAAAATGGTTATGACAGCAAGTTGCGGAGCAATATCTTCTTTGACACTGTATTTCTCATCTTTGAGCAAGCTAAAAGTTTATTTTTTCTAGAATATAAAGCTTCCATTGGAGAAAATTCTTACATTAGAGAAGATTATTGGCTAGTGAAGATCGGGGTTATGATATTGAACTTAAGTTTTTGTGGGTTAAATATCGAATCAAATGAAGAAGGGGAATAGCACTCTTGTTCATGTGAAACCCTTATGAACACTAGGTGTGGAGTGTAGGGTAAAAGTATAAGGTGCGTTGACTAAAAAATATAGGCATGTATACATACTTGAAATTTTTGTCCCCTTTGTAACTAGAAGCTTTCGCAAGATCCTTAAGGTTTTGCACGCCGCTATACTGATGTCCATTGATAACCCAAGTTGGTACACCGGGGACTTTTGCCGCATCGCACCAATCTGGATGAGCATTAACACCTCTCTTGTCGCACTCCACCTTTATACTGTCGTTGATTATCTGGTAGGCTTCTTTACCAAAGAGCAACTTCTGTTCGTGACAGTGAGGACACCACCAAGCCAAGCGACGTATTCCTTTGCACCGATGTTGACCAGATGCTGTGCTAGGGCTAATTCTGCATCACCGGAACTGGTGGTTATTTCCCAACCGACTCCAGGTTGAGGGTGTTCTTTGGGCAGGAAGAAGATGATTGATGGGGACTTTTGGTTATCCTTTATAAATGCCAGTGTTGTAGGTATTGGTGAATAGAGTGCAGAGACGGAAGGCGTATCAACACAGATAATAGAAAGGGATAACAGTGCAAGTAAAAGAGGGTGTTTGATAGCCATATTAAATATATACTCTGATTGAGTAGCAATTGTATGGTTAAGATTGTAGTATCTTGTATAACTGATAACACGAAGCCAAGATATTATTCATCATCATCTTCATCCTCATAATCGAAATCATCATCACCATATTCTTCATACCACTTTCTTTCTTCCTCCAAAGCGATTTCTCTTGAGATCCTTTTTCTTTCTAAAATTTCCATTTCAAGCTTTTCTATTTATTGCTTTTCTCTTTCTATTCTTTCTGTTTCTATCCGTTCTCTCTCTCTGGTTTCTCTTGCTACCCTGTCTCTCTCGATTTGAATTAATCGCTGCTCCACTCGCTCACAGTAGAAATCCAAAGCCTTTCCTGTGGTTGCTCCGGTAATCTTTCCAATTCGCAATTCGCAATTCGCAATTAATAATACCCCACGCATTTATGCGGGGGCTTGAATATTGATACTACGTTTTGTTTCTTTTGATAATTGATTCATTTGGGGGCTTGTACCCTAAATGAATCAATTATCAATTACGTCCGCAATTGCGAATTGCGAATTGTTCGGTCATTTCGGATTGACGAAGTATCAACCACTGCGCCAAACTGAGAATCACACCAAAGATGAAAGCAGCAATTCCTGAGAGAATTACATTACCTGGGAAACTGAATGGATCTACCGCAAATTTAATGATTAGCGTGATAGTAATCGGGGCAAAGAGAAAAAAGCTCAGGAGTAAGCTAGCACTAATCGCAAGAAACCAGTAGCGACCGAGATAACCCAGGCGAAATTCTAACAACGACTTTTGTACTCCAAACAAAGTCGTCCAAAATACAATACCCGCCGTCAAATAATCAAGCATTAGCCCTTGTTTTACTCGTGTGTTAAAGAGGGTATTTCTAGAATAAGCTGAAATTGAATTTGGTTGGCAGAAGTTAGAAGTCAGAATTGAATTCAGGTTCCTGACTTATGAAGTGTTTCTTGTTAACTGTGGTATTGGACTGATTTTCGTCAAAGTATTCTTTCATCGGTGCAAAATATAAAAAGCAACGAAAAACCCCATCCTTCATACAGGTTGGGGGATAGATAAAAAACATATATTCCATGATGACACAACTCAATATTTGTTCGACTGCTGTCAGCCTAGAGGTGGGGCAATGAACAAACCACCATCTAGACGCAAGAAAGTTATCCCTCTGGCATCTGGTGAACCAAAGCCAGCAACCGACTCTGCTCCCGAAAATACTTCTGGCCAAGACAACCTAGCCTCAGCAACGATTACGGTGACTGCTGTTGAAATAAGAGAGTTGACCGAGGAAGAACAAAGCTTACGCTTGCAATTGGAACGTCAGGTAGAAAGGGCATTTTTGTCAGCAGGTCAGGCGTTGATGGAGTTGAGGGACAGACGGCTGTATCGTTCCACGCACCGGACTTTTGAGGAGTATTGCCGCGATCGCTTCAATTATAGTCGTGACGCGGCATACTTGAAGATTTCGGCTACTGTGGTTTATGAGAATCTTCAAAAGTTTTTGCCGACCATTGGTCGGCAAATTCCAATGCCGACCAACGAACGACAATTGCGCTTTTTGGCGAAAGCAGAGTTGGAACCTGCTGTGCAAGCGGATGTATGGCAGCAGGCAGTAGAGCAAGCTGGCAATAAGATTCCATCCGGTCGCATAGTCAAAGGTATAGTGGATAGAATACGCGAAAGCCCAAAAATCCCCAATCCTTACCATATTGGTGAAATATGCATTCTTTTGCCAAAGGATAACCCAGACTTGAGAGGTAAAGCGGGTTATTGGGGTGTGGTAACTGATGTTGGCGAATACAGTTGCACAGTCCAGACATGGGACGGCGACTATACCGTGAAGATTGAACACCTGAAGTTACTGGAATTGCTTGATGAAGATTGCCAATTCATGCAGCAGTTATGTGTGAGGTTACGGCAGTTGCATCAAGTGGCCAGCCGTGACTCTTCTGTGGATTGGCTGTTGCAGTGGTTGGGGAAACAAGCCAAACCTTATCTGTCATCCTTGCACGCTTTGCTGCTGGCGGCTGTTGAAAGGGAGTACAACCTTGCGTGGAGACAGCCAAAGTAAACTCGATTGTTAATGCAACAAATACACAATGCAACAGTGCAATAAATAACTCGGTGTATGAAAGCGGTAAGCAATCGCGTATTTTGGGCTACGGGAAAATAAGAACTTAGAAGAATCTGCCCGTGGCCTGTTGAAGGATTTGGGGGAACTGAAGCGCCCGTTCTCAACTATTAGTCCAGTAATTTTGGTTCTTCATTACTTGTTATGCTAAAAACGCTTATAAAATAGCTCAGATACCTTACTGGGCAAGAAAGATAGCTTTTAACCTGTGATTTTGAACCTTTGAAATAAAATCAAGACTAAAACTGCCCAAAAGCCTTGCTATTAAAGGTAAAATCAGAATTTTCCTTTAAAGTTCAGCATAACATCTACGGAAGAGCCGTAATTTTTCAGTATTGGAAACCTCTATTTCCATACAGGCAATATATTTAACAAGGAATTAAATTGCGAGTTCCTATGGATATAATTGCGAATGAATTTCTGAAATTAAGTAATTTTCAACGCGCTTGGGAAAAAGTAGCAGAAAATCGAGGTTGTGCAGGTATAGATGGAGAAACTATTGATAAATTTGCTAGCAATCAAACAATTAATATTTATCAATTGCGAGATGGTGTTAGCAATAGTACATACCAACCTCAGCCTTGCAAGCAGGTAATTATTCCCAAAAAAAATGGCAGTCGGCGAGAGTTAAAAATCCCGACAGTGCGGGACAGAATTGTTCAGCAAGCTTTACTAAATGTCCTTTATCCAATCATGGAGGAAAAATTTTCAGCAGCAAGTTTCGCTTACCGCCCTAATTTATCATACCTCAATGCAGTAGAGAAAGTAGCTGATTGGCGAGACAATGGTTATTGTTGGGTGTTAGATGCAGATATAGTTAAATTTTTTGATAACATAGTTCATCAAAGGTTATTAAAAGAAGTCAGAATCCATATAGATAATTCGGGCATTTTATGCTTAATTAAATCTTGGGTATCAGTTGGGGTGTTAACTGAAGAGGGAGTGATATTACCCCAAAAAGGCATCCCGCAAGGTGCAGTAATTTCGCCGATGCTGGCCAATATTTATCTGCATGAATTTGATGAATTTATCACCGCAACAGATTTAAAACTTGTGCGCTATGCAGATGATTTTCTCATTTTAGCATCTACTCAAGAGCGGATTTTACAAGCAGAATTAGAAATCATCAGTCTTTTGGATTCTATGGGATTGATGATGAATGCCGAGAAAACCCAAATTACTAATTTTGAGCGGGGTTTTCGGTTTTTAGGTCATGGTTTTTTAGAAAATGCGATTTTCCCGCTAGATGTTAACTCAGAGAAGCTGAAAGCTGGGATAGAGAAAAGTAAAGGTAAAAAAAAAGTCCCAGCATTAAACAAGAAGCCCAAGCAAAAAATATTGCAACCTTAGAAGTTGAGACGATATATATCCCAGAGATACAATCTAATATCGCGTCTCTACACCAACCCTTTATTGCAGAAACAGAAGCTCAAGAATTATCTTCAGACAGCGACAACGAGGATATCACACCTTTTCAAAAAAATATCTGGAATCGAGAAATGGCAGCTATATATTTAATTGAGCAAGGAACGTCAATATATAAAGACTATCAACGCTTTATTATTCATGTCTCCGAAAAACCTAAAATAGAAGTTCCCGTTCGAGAGGTAGAGCAGATTATCGTTTTTGGCAATATCCAGTTATCAACCCATGTGATTAATGCTTGTCTTCAAGAAAAAATTGCTGTGCTATTTCTCAGTCAGTCTGGTCAATACCACGGTCATTTATGGAGTGAAGAATCTACCAACTTAGATAATCAATTAATCCAAATGCAAAGGCGGAGTGATGATTATTTTCAATTTAGCATATCTAAAGCGATTGTTTTAGGGAAGCTGATTAACTCTAAGCAATTATTAATGCGATTCAACCGCAAGCGCAAACTAGTAGAAGTTGAAAAAGCTATCTTCGGAATCAATCAAGATATTGATTCGCTAGATTTTGTAGATAACTTAGATTCATTGCGGGGTTATGAAGGAATAGCCGCAGCGAGATATTTTCCGGCTTTTGGCAAGTTGATTACCAATTCTGCTTTTATTTTTTCTCAAAGATTTCGTCAACCACCAACCGATGCTGTCAACTCTTTATTGAGTTTTGGTTATACTCTTTTATTTAACAATGTTTTAAGTTTTATCATTGCAGAAGGGCTTTCTCCCTATTTGGCTAATTTTCACTATGGTGAGAGGCAAAAACCATATTTAGCATTTGATTTAATGGAGGAATTTCGTTCGCCTATCGTTGATGGTTTGGTTTTAAAGATTATAAATAATTCTATCTTCAAACCACAAGATTTTGATCTAGTTCCTAGTACGGGAGGAATTTATTTAAGTCAATCTGCACGAAAAGTTTTTCTGAAGCAGTTTGAAACTCGAATGAATGAAGAAGTTTCTCATCCAGATTTGCAATCTCAAGTAACTTATCGTCATGCAATTCAGTTGCAGGTGAGGCGATATAAGCGTAGCTTGTTATCTTCGGTGAGTTATGAACCTTTTTTAAGAGCTGCTTAAATGTTAGTTATTGTTGTGTATGATATTTCTGACGACAAAAGACGTTCAAAACTATCCAATTTTTTGGAAGGTTATGGGCAAAGAATCCAGCTTTCAGTTTTTGAATGTTTTTTGGATTTGTCAGAAATGCGGCAACTTTACGATGATGTCAAGAAGCGGGTTAAGGCATCTGAAGATAATGTGCGGTTCTACTGGATTTCTCAGGAGGCTGTTAATAGAGTGCTAACGATTGGTGGTGAATCTCCCAAACCACCGCCAAAGTATTATGTAATCTAGGTTTGGGGAATTTTCAGAGGTTTTGTATCAGCTTCATCTACACACCTCGGCGAATCGCTGAAACCCTATGTTTTTCGTTGAGGTGTGTCGATTGCTTACAGGGAGAGGTTTTGAGGTATGTCATACACCAAGTTTTTCGGGAGGATGTACAATATTTTTAGAGGTGTGTCGATTTGGCGGCTGAAACCCTTACTGGGTAAAAGCTCCTAGACGAACTCCCTACCGATTGGGTTAAATCGGATTAGTTGGAAACGCTGTATTAAGAACAGCTAAATATAGCGGGTCACACCCTACCGATTGGGTTAAATCGGATTAGTTGGAAACTTTGCAGTGGGTGTCCGGACGGGGCAGGGGTGACCCTACCGATTGGGTTAAATCGGATTAGTTGGAAACAAATTGTTGGCTCATCTCCTGCCGCAATTTTATCCCTACCGATTGGGTTAAATCGGATTAGTTGGAAACCAGTTCTCCAGGAAAACCTTGGCTTTGCCAGAATTCCCTACCGATTGGGTTAAATCGGATTAGTTGGAAACCCTAGGCCTTTCACTCAGATTGATCTGGGTTACTTTTGCCCCTACCGATTGGGTTAAATCGGATTAGTTGGAAACTCTTTATCTGTTCCTCATAACACAGTAGTATGCTGTGTCAGCGTAGTCGTACGTTACATGGGCGGCATTTGCGGCTGCTTGCGTAATATCTGTACGGGTTTTTCCTTGAGGCTCCCTACCGATTGGGTTAAATCGGATTAGTTGGAAACCATTCTGTATAGCGCTGGTGTGATTTCCGCTTAGGGTTGTTGACCCTACCGATTGGGTTAAATCGGATTAGTTGGAAACCCAAGCCAAGCAAGTTAAAATGTAGTCAAACATTGCCCTACCGATTGGGTTAAATCGGATTAGTTGGAAACTGTTATTCTCATTTATACAACAGAAGGCACACACTTTCCCTACCGATTGGGTTAAATCGGATTAGTTGGAAACGATCTGCAATCGCTCCAACCGCCTTAGAAACTGAACCCTACCGATTGGGTTAAATCGGATTAGTTGGAAACATCAAGGGAGTAGCAAATTGATTACTCTACAGTAACCAACCCTACCGATTGGGTTAAATCGGATTAGTTGGAAACAAACCGTTAGAAAGTGGAACAGTAAGATCATTTCCTCGACCCTACCGATTGGGTTAAATCGGATTAGTTGGAAACGTTTCTGGGCTTTCGGCTTCACAGCCGTGTTGTTGGCCCTACCGATTGGGTTAAATCGGATTAGTTGGAAACTTGAGCAAAGGATTGACTCCTTAAAGCTTGAAAGACCTGAAACTGAAGACCCTACCGATTGGGTTAAATCGGATTAGTTGGAAACTTTTTGATTGTCTGAAGGCAAGAAAAATGGCCACCCCTGCCCTACCGATTGGGTTAAATCGGATTAGTTGGAAACCATAAACTAGCTTTAATCGACTATGAATTGACTAACCCCCCTACCGATTGGGTTAAATCGGATTAGTTGGAAACATAGTTTTAACTATAAAAACTTTCCCTTCTGCTGGAGTTCCCTACCGATTGGGTTAAATCGGATTAGTTGGAAACTTGTTGTTTCACTTTTGAAACTCCATCTAAATTAACCCTACCGATTGGGTTAAATCGGATTAGTTGGAAACTCTTCATTTCCAAATTTTACTCTGATAGGGATTCCCTACCGATTGGGTTAAATCGGATTAGTTGGAAACTCAGACACATTGGCATACGCACCTGCTGAACTGTTACCCCTACCGATTGGGTTAAATCGGATTAGTTGGAAACTTTGTAGCATCCGTCTGGATCGCTGCACTCACCCACCCCTACCGATTGGGTTAAATCGGATTAGTTGGAAACGTAGGATCAGTTGACAAACCAATCGCACTAGCACCACCCTACCGATTGGGTTAAATCGGATTAGTTGGAAACGTTTTCTAACTTTCCAAATTCACCTATACCACCTCTACCCTACCGATTGGGTTAAATCGGATTAGTTGGAAACCTTCTAAATTTACTACGGCAAACGTTCCTAAACCTAAAACCCTACCGATTGGGTTAAATCGGATTAGTTGGAAACGATGGAGGAGATGTTCCTCCATCAGCGACTAAAAAACCCTACCGATTGGGTTAAATCGGATTAGTTGGAAACACATAGATTTGGTCCTTGATTTTGTTTTGACTTTTTACGATCTACCCTACCGATTGGGTTAAATCGGATTAGTTGGAAACGTTAAATTCAAGAGTCTGGTTGACTTTTCCTGCCTGAGCCCTACCGATTGGGTTAAATCGGATTAGTTGGAAACAAAAGCACGAGCTTCTATTACACTTTTAAAATCCTGCTCCCTACCGATTGGGTTAAATCGGATTAGTTGGAAACTAGACATTTGTTAAATCTCCTAAAAGATTTGTAGACCCTACCGATTGGGTTAAATCGGATTAGTTGGAGTTAAAACCCAAAAAAAAGCCCTCTAAATGGAGGGCTTCTGTCTGCTTAATAACATCGCTATAGCTTATCTAAGCTGCATCAAATTTCCTATACTTAGCGAGCTTGTATTGAATATCATCCAAATAAATAACTTCATCAGCTATTTGAGAAAGTTGCTCACTCAACATACTCTTCTTAGCAACAACAGTAACCTTCACACCGCGACGCTGAACTTCTTCAACAACTGGAATAAAATCTCCATCTCCACTGACAAGAATCACATCATCTCCTTTTTTAACTTCGCCAATAATATCAACAGCGATTTTCACATCGTCACCGACAGTTTTAAAACTTTTACTATCAGGTCGCGCTAAGATAGGAAGCCCGATAACTT
>NZ_NOLK01000204.1:0-12097 GCF_002245985.1 Nostoc sp. 'Peltigera membranacea cyanobiont' 232 | reverse complement strand
CCATTCCCCAATCCCCAATCCCCAATCCCTTTATTCTTGACTGGAAAGAAATTTTTTGGAAACCCAACTGATAATACCACTGAGAATTGCACCGCCCATGAGGATACCGATCGCTGGGTTAAACAAGGGTTGCCAGAGTTGATGCCACAAATCCAAACCCAAGTTTAATCCTACAGAGTCACCGATCGCAGCGATCGCTAACCAGATAAAACCAAACAAAACTAAAAAAACATCTGCGACTAAAATTGTGTTTAGCCAATTTAACAATTTATCTTTCATCTACCCTTGTGTCCACTTGCCCAAAATTGATGACTGCTAACTAAGTGACGGGTAAGTTAGAAGTGAGGATTACCGACTTGAATTTAACTCCTCACTCCTAACTCTTAATTTCTCACTCTTCAAACAGCCAATTTTTGACTTTTTTCAAACTCTGCCAATCTGGTTTTCTACTTAAACCGTCTTCAATACTATTTTTTATTTCATCCTGCCACTCTTCATTGACAAAGATTAGCTGCTGTGCTATGTCAATATGTTCTCGTAAACCTTTTTGACCGGTTTCCAGCATTGCTAAAGCGATATTGACTCTAGCCTGTGGATCTTGTGGGTTTAACTTGACTGCTTTCTGTGCAGCTTTGTAAGCCAAGTTGGGTTTGTTATCGAGTAGATACAACCACGCCAAACAAATCCAAGCAGCACTAGTTTTCGGAGCGCGATCGCACACTTCTTTAAACACAGGGATTAAAGAATCTACCGCCTCTCCAGCTTTGTAGCGTTCCAGACCTGTATCAAACAGGGATTCAACTGTATTAGTCATTGGTCATTAGTCATTAGTCATTGGTCATTAGTCATTGGTCATTAGTCATTGGTCATTAGTCATTAGGCAATTGCAAATGAGAAACGAGAAATAACAAGGGACAAATGACAAATGACAATATTACACCCCAAATGACTTGCCGCAACCGCAAGTTTGGTTGGCATTGGGGTTAGTGAATTGAAAACCACCGCCAATCATGGCATCGCTGTAATCGAGCATTAAACCGTAGAGATATAATAGACTCTTGCGATCGCTGACAATTTTGAAGCCATCATAGTCAAAAACTTCATCCTCGGGGGCGATCTTGCTAGTGTCTTCAAAGTCCATCATGTAAGACATCCCAGAACAGCCACCCTGACGGACTCCTACCCGTAAGCAGAAGTCTGTCCCTTGCTTGTCTCGGAGGGATTTTACCTGGTGCAATGCGGCTTCGCTCAACAGAATTCCGCGTTGTTGAGACTGAATTGCTTGTGTCATCTGCTTTTTTAACTCCTTAATTAGTCTAAGCTTTACCCAATATCGGCTTGTTAATGCCTCTGAGTTTCCCTTGGTGTTTTTGTATTTATTCTAGCGGCTTAGATGTCGTTAGATGCCAAATTGTAAACACTCCGTTAAAAGCAGCCAAAGATTTTTATTCTAGAATTGAGAGACTCAGTGTGTTTAGAGATTCGGTATTTTTGGAGTTCAAGCATGGCTTGTCCCAGAAGCAACTATCTTTCAGGTGCAGCCATAAAAACCTAATCCGAGGCTAGCTATCCCCCAAAGTTTACTTCCAAATTGCTTCTTTTGATTAACTTACTCTATGACAAGTTTTAATCGCTCTACCAGTCGTCGCTTGAAGAAATTAACGCAAATTCCTTCTGTATGGGAGGGCGATCGCCGTCCGTTGTCATCACCAAACCAGCACTCAGACTCCGAGGAAAAGGGAGAATGCATTCTTTGGGTAGATTACTCCCAAGGTGTAGTTCGAGGAATGGACGTGGTAGCTTCAGATATCGGACCAGAAGCAATAGTTCGTACCTTAATGCGAGCAATGGAGCATCCCCACAGTCCAGCAAGACCTGCCAGACCCCAAAGAATTGTCGTCAAAGACCGTGAAATCCAATTTTACCTGCGGGGGGTGCTGCAAGATTTGGATATTGCCATTGACTATGCACCAGAACTGCCTTTAATTGACGAACTGTTTCGCGGGTTCACCGACATCCTCGATAGTCAAACCCCCGACTTACCCCCACAGTATGCACAAATCTTGCAAGAAAAAGCATTTGCAATTTGGCAAGCAGCACCTTGGGAATTTTTGGAAGAACAGCAAATTTTGTCAATCGAGATTAATAAGTGGGATGTTGGCACACTCTATGCCTCAGTTATGGGAATGCTGGGAATGGAGTATGGGATTTTGTTTTATCGCTCAGAGGAGTCTTTAAAACAGTTTCGCACCGCAGTTTTACAAGATGAAGACTCAACTGAGCATCTAGAAGAAGCATTCCTCAAGCAAGATTGCCTGTTTCTCACCTTTGAGAGTGCTGAAGAAGACGAAGATGAAGACGAAGACGAAGAAAGTGATTTGGCGGATCTGCCATTATCAGAAATTGATCCAACTTTTGGTAATATCCACCCCTTAGAAGGACTCCGGTCTGTTTTGTATGACGAAGAAGCACTGGTAATCTTGGTTGCGATCGAAAGTCTGATCCGCTTTATTCGCGATCGCCGTCGCGATTTACAAGAGGATATCTTCCCTACCCTCAGTCGCCGTTATCGCATTTCTCTACCGCAGTCGGAAGAAGAATCAACTAAATCTGTGGCTGTGACAGTCTCTACAATGCCGCAGTTAGCAGCAGAGTTAGAGGAAATGGCAGGCTTTGGTGATGATGAGGAAATTGACAACCTTGACTTTGCGAATTTCCAATCATTGCAAGATGACTTGATACCGGAAGACTCTTTCCTCAGCTTAGGTGTAGTGTCCTGGGAAATGTTGGATCGCCTCCGTAAGGGGGTAACTTACCATAAAGCTGGTGAAATTAAAGAAGTGGGTGACGGTTTGCCGGTAATTTTAATTCAAACTTCCCGGCCCAAGGCTAAGACTGTAATTGAAAGAATTGAAGCAGCAGGCGGACTGAAAGCAATTTGCTTTAATCCAGGTGCCGATCCTTTCGATGGCGATCGCTACGACCTCGGTTTATTGCAAACTCAAAATGACGAATTGTTCCTATTCGGTGAGTTTTTAGATGAAGATCCGATTCATGTAGAAGCCCGGAAAAAATGGAATCAACGTTGTAAAAATACTAAGGGCTACTGTGGCTTAATCATTGCCAAAGGGCTAACGGGAGCCTCCCGTGGCAATCCTCAGTTACGGGATATGATGGCTTTGTTTGAAACGCGATCGCTTTCACCAAAAGATTTAGGTATTGGCACTCTCAAACTCATGCCCCAACTTAACTTGGAATAGTTGCACTAATAGCCGTAATCCTTAACGTCGGATTACGGCTATGAGAAATTAAGTTGATATATATTATTCGATTCGCATATTGACTAAACTCAGCGCTGAAGAGCTAGTGGCATTACTGAGTGCTAAGTAAAGTTAGAAAAAACTTAGTCTTAATGCACTTAGCACAGGCTGAAATTTGTCTACTTTTGACAAAAGGATTTTCCCCCAAGTCTTTTGAATTGCGATGCGATCTGGATTTTTGCCAAGCTGTATTAGTACATACCCCGGATGGCAGCTAACTTTACCTAAATTTCATGAAGTATCTGTATTCTGATCGTTTTCCAGTAATTTTATTTGGAGATTTACCAGTATAAATCAGTACAAATCACTAGATAATTATTTACAAAGTCCGGTTTAATCAAACCTAGCCGACACACTTCAATATCAGAATCTTTCTTTTAACAATTTTTTGAGCTTAAGAGCTTGTTATATATCAATATCATTAAGCAAAAGCTCATCTTACTATCTTGTGCTTTGTAATTTTTTTATAAAGTCTGAGAATGAGGTTGTTTCGTCTCTAGATAAAGTTTCTTGAAAGGGTATAAATCATAGCTATAATGAATACACCGCAAAAAGAATTGAAACACACAATCATTTGTATAGGTTTATTTACCAATGAATAATGGTTGTATGTTAAACCTTTTTGGGCAGTAGTTTTTCTCTTAATTTTAAATAGGAAAAAGCGGGTAATAGTGGAATCCTTAGCGCAATCCAGACTAAAAATAATTCGTATAATCTCTAGAGAGATAAATACAATTAATCTAAAAGCGCTGAGTTAAAAACAAATTATGTCGCTATTTCGAGGAGAAAGATGTCTAGATTTTAATCGTATCTTTACGGTAGTTTCGTGTAAAAAAATGAGGAGAAACTAAAATATTATTATCAGCAACCTTCAAGTAACATCACATAATTTACATGCTAATTTGCCTGTGTAAAATTACAGATAATGCTGTCAAGTTTTGCTAAAAAAATGGTTCTTTACACTCAAAAAGCTGAGTCATATCCCATTTTTATTGACTGCAAGATTACTACCGAAAAGCAATCAGCTTAATCGTGGTAAGCCAAAAGTCTTAACCGTTCAAGCAGATATTAGCTTATTGGTTACAGGAATGGGTGCAGACGGATATTTGCACTTTTAAGTGATTGTTAGCGGTCTGTATATCTCACTACAACCCGCCTGTAGGAAACTATTTCAGCCTGATAATGATTCTAAAGCTTTATTTTTCATCAGTTATACAGATATTCTCACCAAGTGAGTTTAGCGAACTTGCTTAAGAGAGAATGTCAAATCCTTTTGATGGAGAATAATTTGAGAAATCTTGATTGAGTCAACATTAGGTGTCCTCAAATTCATTTATAAAAGCTCCTTGTCAGGCTTTCCTGATGCTGTTAATAGGGTTATTATCCTCAGAAGGAACTATCTACTATTTTTGCTGTCAAAATAGTAACAAATAAAGTGTAAGTTTCTGATTTCTTTAGAAAATGATGAATCCTTTGACAAAACTACAGTTTTTAATATTAATGATATTACTTGTTTCCTGAGACAAATTCTGATAATCTTATCGGTTCCCTCTTTAACTTAGACTCTTTCGACAATCTAGATATACAGCAGATAGCATGATAATGACAAATAAAAAATGGGCCGTTAAACGCATAACAGTTAATCTCGCAACACAGGAAGCGGAAAAACTAGAAAAATATTGCCAACAAACAGGTAGACCTGCAACCGATGTGATTCGGGAACTGATTAGAAGTTTGCCGATCTCTGATGATGGCAAAGATGTAAACAAGTAAGAACATACTTTCACTACTTACTAGATAACTGCTTTGCCACCAAAAAAATAGCTCCGATACTTTTTTGAGTCCGCCGCGATGGACAATAATTTGTCTAACTGATACAGACGCGTTTTTCTCGCGTCTGGTCAATTGCTGGGACTAAAAGGAGGTTTTAGTATCGACATTGCCATACCTTAATATGTTGGTAGAGTTGATATTAAGTAGCAAATTCCGACACCAACCCAGTTACAATCTGTAAAGAAACTGAAAAGGAACGACGGAATGCGTGTTGCAATCGTAGGTGCGGGACTGGCTGGACTAGCAACCGCAGTAGATTTAGCTGATGCTGGTTGTGAAATAGAGATTTTTGAGTCTCGTCCCTTTGTGGGTGGCAAAGTTGGCAGTTGGGTTGATGGAGATGGCAACCATCTAGAAATGGGTTTGCATGTATTTTTCGGGTGCTACTACCAACTATTTGACTTGATGAAGAAAGTGGGGGTGTTAGAAAACTTACGTCTCAAGGAACATACTCACACTTTTATTAATAAAGGGGGGCGCACTGGTGGTTTGGATTTTCGCTTCTTTACAGGTGCGCCTTTCAATGGCTTAAAGGCATTTTTCACGACTTCTCAACTATCGTTGCAGGATAAACTGCAAAATGCGATCGCTTTGGGTACTAGTCCGATAGTTCGCGGATTGGTAGACTTCAATGGGGCGATGAAAACTATCCGCAACTTAGATAAAGTTAGCTTTGCCGATTGGTTTCGCAGTCATGGTGGGAGTAATGGCAGCATTAAGCGCTTATGGAACCCTATCGCCTACGCATTGGGATTTATTGATTGCGAAAATATGTCTGCCCGTTGTATGTTGACGATATTCCAGTTATTTGCAGTCAGAACTGAAGCTTCAGTTTTGCGAATGCTAGAAGGTTCTCCATCTGAATATTTACACAAGCCCATTCTGGAATATTTGGAAGCTAGAGGGACTAAAATTTACACCCGTCGGCAAGTGCGGGAAATTCAGTTTACAGAGTCAGCTGAACAAACCCGTGTCACTGGTATAGTAGTTGCCCAAGGTGATGCAGTAGAAACGATCGCTGCTGATGCTTACGTTTTTGCCTGTGATGTTCCAGGAATTCAACGAATTCTACCCCAGGAGTGGCGTAAGTGGTCAGAATTTGACAATATTTACAAACTGGATGCAGTACCAGTGGCTACAGTGCAGTTACGCTTCGATGGTTGGGTGACTGAACTGAATGATGGAGAGCAACGTAAACAGCTAAATCACGCGGCTGGAATAGATAATTTACTTTACACAGCAGATGCTGATTTTTCTTGTTTTGCTGATTTGGCGTTAACTAGCCCTGCCGATTATTATCGCCCAGGACAGGGGTCTTTGTTACAACTGGTGCTGACACCAGGAGATCCGTTTATTGCCCAAAGCAATGAAGCGATCGCACAGCATGTCCTCAAGCAAGTCCATGAACTGTTTCCCTCATCGCGGGAGCTAAATATGACTTGGTATAGTGTGGTAAAACTTGCTCAGTCTCTCTACCGAGAAGCGCCAGGGATGGATGCGTATCGTCCCAATCAAAAAACACCAATAGATAATTTCTTCCTTGCAGGGAGTTATACCCAGCAAGACTACATCGACAGCATGGAAGGTGCTACTATTTCTGGACGGCGGGCGGCAAAAGTGATTTTGGAAAGTTTGAAGAAATAACTAACCGCGAAGGACGCAAAGGAAGAAGAGAGAATGTCAGATTGGTTAGAGCATACTGTGCAGGTAGAAGTAGAGGCTCCCATAGATTTAGTATGGAGCCTCTGGTCTGATTTGGAGCAAATGCCCCGGTGGATGAAGTGGATTGATTCGGTGAAAATTCCGCCAGATAATCCAGATATATCTCTTTGGAAATTAAAAACCGGCAGTTTAGAATTTAATTGGAAATCTCGAATTCTCAAAGTTATTCCCAACCAAATTATTCAATGGGAATCTATTGATGGTTTGCCGAATCAGGGAGCAATTCGCTTTTACGATCGCCACAATAGTAGTATTGTTAAAATGAGTATTTCCTACGCTATCCCCGGCATTCTTGGCAAAATTATGGATAACTTATTTTTGGGGCGGATAGTTGAATCGACAATTCAGGCTGACTTGGAAAGGTTTAAAGAATACGCGCTGAATGTTAAAGCTAATTGATATAGATAAAAACAGGCAGTAGGAGACAATGTGTAAAAGTTTCTTACTGCTTGATGGTAAAATATGGATTTTTTAAGGGTTGGAGAAGGTGCGATCGCACATCTTTTATTATATTTACAATAGAACGATTCATATCCGCATTAGGATACCAGTCATTCTCAATAACAGGGGCGACATTACCAAGTAGGATCGCTAAACAAATTAATCGTCAATTCCTCGCGTGCCGGGACTGCGGTGATGCAAGCGCGGATGATCTCTCCATCCTCTAATTCGACGGTGCAAGCGTGACAAGACCCCATGAGACAACCGGTGGGAATAAATACCCCAGCCCGGTCTGCTACATCTAAGAGGGCTTCTCCCACTTCGGCATCTACTGTGACATCATCTGGTAAAAAGCGGACACGAACAATCATCAGATAGTAATTCGTAATTCGTAATTCGTAATTAAGACATACTCAAAGCAAAGAATCCATTCTTATTTTAATTTCCGAGCGGAGTCTAGCTTAAGACAAAAATGGAGTTAAGTCTAAATGGCTTTCAACTTCAGTAGCTAGGGAGTCCAAAATCTGCTCTCGCTGTTCGCGGTAGTTAGCAACACCGGTGGGCAAAGATTTTAAACCGCGCTGTTGACGGAGGCGATTTAACCAAGCACGTCGCCAAGGGCCATTGTCAAAAAGCCCGTGGAGATAACTACCCCACACCGATTGACAACTATCTACTAACCCTAAATTAATATCATCAAATAGGGCATGGTAGGATTGAGGGTCTATTCCTTGCTGTTCGATGCGCGATCGCCCTTGGTGAATTTCAAAACCATTGACTGGTAAGCCTTGCTGCGGATAATTTGAGCTAACCTGGCGCTGGCGGGCGATTTTTTGTCCGGTAATTACAGTTCTAATTGGTAAAAGATTTAACCCCTGAAATCTGCCAGCTTGCCCTTCTATCCCTTCTGGATCGGCAATGATTTGACCGAGCATTTGATAGCCACCACAGATACCTAAAACAGTACCCCCAGAAGCCGCATAGTTTTGAATAGCTTCTGCCATACCGCTTTTTTGCAGCAGTAGTAAATCAGCAATTGTGGTCTTTGTACCTGGAATAATTACGGCATCAGGATGTCCTAAATCTTGCTTGGGACTAAGGTATTTTACTGAAACGGTGCTTTCTGATTCTAATGGATCAAAGTCGGTGAAATTGGCAATTCTGGGTAAGCGGATGACGGCAATGTTGAGGTCAGCTTGGGCTTTATGCGATTCACGTTCCAGTAAATCAAGGGAGTCTTCTGCCGGAAACACTTCTTGCAAGTAGGGTATAACACCAACAACAGGAATACCCGTCCGTTCTTCCAGCCATTTTATTCCTGGATCTAGGAGCGATCGCTGTCCTCGAAATTTGTTAATTACTACACCTTTAATTAGGGCGCGTTCATCTGGTTCCAATAACTCTAAAGTTCCAACAACATGGGCAAAAGCACCACCGCGATCGATGTCAACTACTAGCATCGTTGGTGCATTCAAATATTTTGCCACCCGCATATTAGTTAAATCACGGTGCTTAAGGTTAATCTCTGCTGGACTACCGGCACCTTCACAAACCAGTAAGTCAAATTCTGTTCCTAAATGCTGTAGCGATTCTTCAATTGTCCGCCACCCCAGTTCAAAATATTGCTCGTAGTAATCTGAAGCACTCACTTTACCTACAGACCTACCTTTGATAATTACTTGGGAAGTCATATCCCCTTGAGGTTTAAGTAAAATTGGGTTCATTTCTACCCAAGGTACGACTCCCGCAGCCCAAGCTTGTACTGCTTGGGCATAGCCAATTTCTCCCCCATTGGCAGTTACATAAGCATTTAAAGCCATGTTTTGACCTTTAAAGGGAGCCACCCGCCAACCACGCCGTGACAGAATACGACAAATAGCTGTAGTTAAAAGTGATTTCCCTGCATGGGATGTTGTCCCCACCACCATAATTGATTTCATATTTGTTATGAGTTAGTTTTTCAAGATACAGAGTGAAATTTTAGGAGCGAACAATAAACGAACAGAGCGAGACGAGGGAGCAGGGGAAGAAGAAATCATCACCATGTCCCACACTCACCATTAGCACCACAAATTTAAATTAGATGATTATGGTAAAGACTTCATGAATAGATGTGATGTTTCCGTGTATATTGTTCCCTGTGATTGCCTAATCCTAACTCTTTGGTTTTTTATTCTAAAAGGGTATCCGCAACCAACGAATCACAGCATCAAATAAACGATCGCGCCATGAAGGTGTCCGCCAATTTTTTCCCTGGTATTGTTCCACTAACTGACGACCCAAGGGAGTGAGGCGAAAACTATCTGTAATCCCCTGACCATCGACTTCTCGCCGCAATACACCCACTTGAATCAGCCAACCCAAAGCGTTATCACAGGCTAATTCTGATAAAGGGCGCTTAGTATAGCCTTGCTTGAGTCCATTGTCTAAGGCGATCGCAGTTAATGAAACACTCTGGTGTCCCATAACTTCAAATAAAGATAAATTGAAGGGTGAACACACTAGCGATCGCTCGGCTCTTTCTACTGTGCTTTGAGGATAGACAAAAATATTTGGGTTTTGGGAATCAACAGCAGCCATTGTGTAGGGGTATAAATTTTTCTTCTAAGAAAGATTAATTCAAGAATATATTTTTTCTTGTACCAAATACCTCATTTAACCAAAATTAGTTACCTAAAGTATAATTATGCTATTTTTTAGTAATTATATTTAATCATTATAAATTAATGTAAAATTTCAAGTGCATCAACAATCTGAAACAGGAAAGGTTAATTATGCCTCTAGCAGTTGGTACGGATGCACCTGCATTTACCGCCAAAGATACAAACGGCAACACAGTCTCGTTATCTGACTTTGCTGGTAAGACCGTAGTTTTGTATTTTTACCCCAAAGATGACACGCCAGGCTGCACCAAACAAGCCTGTAGTTTTCGGGATGCCCAATCTAAATATCAAGGTAAAGATGTTGTAGTGTTGGGAGTCAGTGCTGATGATGAGGTTTCTCATCAAGCATTCACCCAAAAATACAATTTGAATTTTCCCCTACTGGCTGATTCCGACAAATCCCTGATCGCAGCTTTCGATGTGGATGGCGGCGGTTATGCCAAACGCGTCACATACGTAATTGACCCCAACGGTAAAATTACCCATGTTGACACTGCTGTAAATACCACCACCCATGCCGGCGATATTTTAGCTGCACTTGGGCTGTAGTTTTTTACCCTGATAACGAAAGACTTTTTAAATAGTCTCAGCCCCAAGCCTTAATAGTCTGTCAAGTTTAAATTGATGGGTAAACAAGTTTGTAGTGAGTTAGCGCGGTCTTGGGGGTTTCCCCCATGAGCGACTAACTTTCCCGTTGGGTAAGGACTTTAGTCCTTATTTTCTAAGCATTAAAGTGCTTACTATAAACCCACAAAACTAGCTGACAAAGTATTAGAGGCTTGGGGTTCTTTGTTTGATTTCAGTTACCTGACGGTAATGGCAGCGTAAACGATGGCTGCGTAACCGATGGCGAAGCGGGGATTGCTTGTTGTGGTTGACCTCCTTGTTGAATTCGTTTTTGTTGACTTGCTCTAAAAACTGCTGCGGCTGAGTCTAATTGTTCGTTTTTTTGGTTAGAATCCCAGTTGAGAGTCCCGAAATTCGCCCGATGAATCAGGTCAAACATATTGAAATTGTCTGAGTTTGAGCGGGCGAAGGGATCGGTATTTTGGTCTGTTGTACTATTGCTGGGAAAAGCATCCGTTGGGCTACTGATTTGAGCCGAACTGGGTTGAGCCATGAGCAAGGAAGCAAAGCTGATTCCTGCCACAGTAGCTACAAAGAGTCTAGTAATTTGTAAAAATGGTTTTTTCATGGGGTTTTTACCCTAAAATTTCTCTATTTTATCTTAAGCAAGAGTCCGACGCAGTTGGGGTTGAATGCTCAATAAGGCGACAAGGGCAAAGCCAAACAACACCAGCAATGCTCCCCCAAAGGTAACATTACCCCAAGGAGCTTGCATTACGATGCTACCTAATCCCCAACTACTGTGGAGATACAGATAGCGAATGGGTTCGATCGCATAGCTGAGAGGATTCAGGGTAGCCACAACCTGTAACCACTGAGGCATGAAGGATAAAGGAGCCAAAGCAGTACTAGCAAATAATAATGGCAGGTTAGTGACAAAAATTACTGCAATCAATTCAATATGTCCGGGTAGGGCGAAAGCCAAGCCGAGGGAGATGGCTGTTACACCCAAAGCTAAGAGCAAGACAATGAGAGCGATCGCACTTAAACCAACTGCATCGGGTAGTCCAGCGCCCAAGAATGCCGCCGCCGCTACAATCACGGCTGCTTGCAGCAAACTTTGGCTGATGATGAAGATTGCCGAAGCGAAGACAATAGAAAACCGCGATGCTAACGGTGCTACCAGCAAACGATTTAAAAAACCAAACTCACGGTCAAACATTACAGGTAAACCAGCATTCAGCGCCCCAGCAAAGGCTGTAAACACAATAATGCCGGCAGCTAAAAATTGTCCGTAATTTGTTGTATTGCCAAATATACCCTTGGGGGCATTCTGGAACAAAGCACCAAACAGTATCAACCACATGACTGGCTGAATAATTCCGGCAACTAAAGATGAGGGACGGCGTTGCAACTGAATAAACAAGCGACGAGTTAAAGCCAACGTCTCTTGTATCAATTCAGCGTAAAAGTTAGGTGCAGCATTAGCATCTGCTTGTGGCAATGTTATCGGCTGCCAATTGATATCAGTTTTAGGAGTAACGCTCATAA
>NZ_NOLK01000203.1:0-12235 GCF_002245985.1 Nostoc sp. 'Peltigera membranacea cyanobiont' 232 | reverse complement strand
CAGTAACACCACCACGCAAAGAACCATCAGTTGCTGTTTAATACCTAAGATTATTCATACTTTTGCTAAGTCTCTGATTAACTCAGCCCTGCTGGGTCTTTTTGCATGGCTTAGTCTAAACTCCAGTTAGGAGCTTGAAAGGAAAAACGACTTGCAGCAGCACGTAAAGAAGCAAGAAACCGACCTTTGAGCAAAAAATCAGGAGATTTGAAGTCTAAATCATTGTTCATGTAAATAACTATAACAAATATCTTGCCAAATAGCTAGCTTTATGATATACACCTACAGATAAAGGCAAGGTAGATATGTCGAGGGTAGCGATCGCTGGCGTTGAGTGGTGATTTTTCAGAGGGAGCTTTCACCCCTTTTTGTCCTTAACACTTGCCCATAAATGACTCTTTTAGGGAATGTTTTCATTTGAATAGTCAAGTTGAGGTCGAGGCTGAAACAACGGTAAATCAAGGCTTTTGATAATAAACTTTAGCAAACTTTACAACGTGTCCCATTTTGCACATATCACGGCGGATACCCTACTATGCCAGATATGCTAAATACAAAGGTAAAACAACTGCCAATGCTCGATTACGTCAGTGCAGGAATCGCGTTTTACATTACAATGCTCCCCGTACAAGAGTGGATATTGGAATTCCGCCTTGGTTATCTCGGTCGCTACTGGAGCCTGATAAGTGTTGCTGGCTTATTAATTGGCTTTTTGCTCTGTGCGCTGATATTTATACCATTAATTATTAATATGGTGCTAGATCCGTTCAGATATCCAGATCATTTGGTTATGAGCGGGATCGCTGCGGTGATTTTTAGCGCAATACTTTGGCTGGGGCAATGGCTAATTCTCCGCCAGACTGAAATAACACCGAGAATTTTTGCTCTGATCAATACGGTAGTTGGAATTTCTGTCTTTTCTGTGCTGGTGTGGTTCAATCAAAAAAGTTTGCAGTGGAGCGGTGGCCCGATTGAGGGCTGGAAAACCGGACTCATTTTTCTAGTCGGTGGTGCAGTTACCGGAGCCGCGACGGGTAAAGCATTAGATTTTTACTGTTGGCGAATCGAGCAGCGATTAATCAGACTTGAGAGGGAGAGGGTAGAGCAAGAAACCCAAGAGCGGAAAAGGCTTTTGAAAGAAAGAATTGAGAAGGAGAAATTAGCGCAAGAACGCCTAGAAGCAGAGATGGCAGAACGGAAAAGGATACAGCGAGAGGCGGCTCAAGAGCAAGAACGTTTGTGGTACGAAAAACACGGTCAAGACTATGCAGATTATGCAGATTATGAGGATGAGGAAGAGTAACTTTGTGCTGTAATGAACCGATTAAGTCTGTTAAAATTCGCTTTTGCCCTTACTGGGGTTTTTCCTATAAAAAGTCTGTTAATTCTGTTGTGGTTTGAATAAGATTTTGGGTGCGATTCGTTGTCAGGGTAATCGCACTCATTTTCTTGTTCACCCATCTGTACAACTGACATTAATTTTCTTGAGAAAGAAGAGCTTGTAACTGCTGAACTTGTTCAAGACTTAAACCCGTGACTTGTGAGATTTCTTGCACAATCATTCCTCTTTTGAGTAAATTTAATGCAATCTCTTCTCTTGTTTTTTGAGCGCCTTCCTGTTGCCAACTTGTAACAATCTCCATAATTTCCTCCTGTTCATGTAATCCCATTGTACTGATTGCCGCTTGAAAGACCTGTTTCTCAGTATCGTCGAGCCTCAAATACGTATCAACGAACCCAGAAATTAGTTGCATCCTTGCTGGGTCTAATTTTAAGGTCGCCAGCAGCCGCAAACATTCCGCCTTCACCTGTGGACGTTCTTGCTTGGAAATATTCATCTTTGACATTAATGCTGCCGCCACCGGATTTGGCTGCGTGAGAAAATCGCGCCAACTTAAACGATTCAACTGGATTGCTACAAACTGAAATTCCAGCACTTTTAAATCTCCAAAGGTGACGCGATAATTTTGGGGTTCGGCGCGTTTTGGTTCATCAAAAGAAAAAATTACAACTGGGTAAATCGGTAAATCATACTTTTCATGTAGGCGCGCAAAATATTTAAACATCCGCTTTGCAAAGGCTGTTTCAGTGTAAGACTGGTTTTCAACATGAATTAGAAAACAAGTATCTTGCTGTTGATAACGCACCTGCGCCAGTAAATCAATTTCCTTCTTTTCGCCAGAAGTGACATCATTAAATACTTCTTGGGGTAAAAGCTGGATGGAATTACGATCTATTTGGCTGGCTAGTTGAGGTAGAAACAAATCAAGAAAATCAATAAAAAACGTAGATAATAATTCTTTGAAAAGGCGGTCGTGGTCAATCATAATATTTATCTTTAACTTTCATAACAATCATTTTATTTTCAGGTTAACATTTTTACTAAAGCTCAGTATCGCATATACTAAATATCTCTGCAATCCACTAGAATAAAGAGATGATAATCTGATTTATGTATATTAGCTATTAAAACAGACTTCATGAGATACAAGCTATGAAATTATCAGACTTATCAGCAGAAAGCCTAGAAAAAATTAAGGCAGTTAGATGGGATAGGATTATTGAGAAACATGAAGGGGCAGAGGATTGGGAATCAGTTCTCAGATATGAACAGCCAGACTTTTTGTCAGTTCAAGGATGCCCGATATTATTACCTGTAGATAAATCACATCATCCTAATATCACCATAATTCGGTGTATCTGGAGTATAGATAACAACTCTGTAACTGTTTTTCTGTCTGATACTACCTATGAAGATGATCCTTTTTTCTCTGGATTTATGGCGGTATGCGATCGCTTGAAGGGAGAGGAATTTTTTTTAGCAGTTTTATATCATGAATGGTTTATTATTGAAAGAGCAGGAGT
Source organism: Nostoc sp. 'Peltigera membranacea cyanobiont' 232 (assembly GCF_002245985.1). Classification (NCBI taxonomy): domain Bacteria; kingdom Bacillati; phylum Cyanobacteriota; class Cyanophyceae; order Nostocales; family Nostocaceae; genus Nostoc; species Nostoc sp. 'Peltigera membranacea cyanobiont' 232. The sequence goes on along the minus strand of NZ_NOLK01000203.1, from coordinate 9,370 downwards.
TTTTGAATAATCCTGTTACGTTAGGATTCTCAAATATTATTCAATAATAATTAAACTACTATCTCATTAACTCGGACAACATTTGCTCAAGAATATCTTCCATAATTGACTCGTCCGTGGAGCGCAAAGAAACTGGGCCATCAAGAAATTCTTGAATAGTGATTTTCTTTTCTTTAAAGCCTTTAACAAAATCCCGAATCTCAGAAACGACGTTAATTTGATTGTCAATTGTTTCTACCATATCAGTCATAGCGTCAATACCTTTTTTAGCAGCTTTTCGAGAATCAGCAACCATCGTTCCTTCGGGAGTATTTTTTGTCAAACGCAGTTCCTGCTTTAACTTTTCGTATTGAGTGAGGAGAATTTGATTTTGTTGTTCTAGAGTTCGGCATCGACAAGTTAAATCATCTTCGCTATTGTTATCAATAATTTATCCAGCTTGTTGACTTCGCTCAATTTCAAGAAGTCTTGCTAAATCCCCGTCTTGGTAAGCTTTATTGATTTCTTTCATGATTTCTGTATGATATTTCTGTGTTTCGCTGTCTCTAGCTTTGTCAGGGTGAAAGATTTCAGCCAACTTCAGAAATGTTTGACGAATTTTTCTTTGCTCATCTGTTCTAGCTACGGAGGGAGATTCTATAGGCTGTTGTGATTGCCAATTTTGATAGTGTTTTGAAGTAGTTTCCTCTGAAAAATCTCTAGTTGTATTTTCATCTTCATTATCAAACGGTTTGTCTAACTCTATATCTAAATGTCTACTATTGGGGTTTACACTGATGACTCCTGCCACTTGTAGATTCCAGTAAACTGCTTCTATCTTTTTGAGGGTTTGTTTACCAAGCTTTCTAGTAGTAAAAATTTCATCAAACAGAGTATGAATTTCCCGATCTAACTCAGCCATTCTTTGGAATAGTGGAGTAGCTTTAGTAAGAAATTCCGCACCAAAAGAACGCATCTGTTCGACAAAGTTCTTCAGTTCTGTGCGCTTTTTCTTGATCTGTTTGAGTAGTGATTGATGTTGTTTTTCTAGAAACTCTAAGCGGATATGTAATTGAGACAGAGCTAGCGGAGTTACTTTAATTGATTGCGATGGAACTGTAGTTTTTCGAGGCATGAAACACGTATGTAAGTTTAAAGTTTAAAATAGAACTGTCGCCTTACTTAGGGAATGCGAAAAAAGACACATCTTGGACTGCCATAATTGCTAGGCGTATTCTGGTTTAATCGCGGATTTTAAAAGTCATTATCCGTAAAGGGAACTATGGATGGTAAAAACTTTTGAAAAGAAGGGTAAAATTGTAATCTTGCTTCATAGTCATCTGTAAGTGATATTTCTAGCTCGATTGTTTGCTGATTTTTTTCATCAAAAAGCAATTGGATTTGATAATTTGTCCAGAATTGCTCACCTAGTTCATCTTCTAAATCAAACAGTCTTTCTTCATCACCCCATATATTTGACCAAAGTCCGATCCTATTAGCGCGAAAATGATTTTGACCATTAGCATCTCCAATTACAAAATATGCTTCGACATTTAAATCAAATCCCAAGTCATCGACCTCTACCTCTGCTATTTGACAGTTAACCACTATCAAGGTATCGGGGTTAACGTTTACTACCTGGTCTTGGCGCTTTAATAATTCTTGTAATACAAAATCAGGTAATAGCTGAGAACTTCCTTCAAGGGCTTGTTTTTGAGTTTCTGGAGAGGAACGAGTTTTTAACTCTTGCGTGATTAAAGTTAAAATATCTTCACTAGCTAAATTGACAACTATCTTTTTATCTGCGGTATTAAGAAAACTTCCAAGATTCAGATTAATGTGTTTTTTAATTGGCATAATTCTCTAAAATCCTTTTGAACAGTTCATACTCATCTACAAATAAAGCGAAGGCAAGGAAAAATATTACCTCAGCTTCAGTTCTCCGTCTTGATCAAGACGTACTTCCGAGTAATTGCAGGAGTGAAAATCATAATTATAAATGACTGTGATTTGATAGCCTATTATGTTCATGCGCTAATATTTAAAAATGCCACAGTGCTTGACCAATTAACGAATTGGTTGAGTAAGTAACGAACAAATAAATTTTTAATAATATTTATTTCCTCACTTGTCAAATTAGCAGCTAGACGATCTGCGTAACTTGGTCGATTAGGATTAGCAGTAAATAAACGCTTGATAAAATTATCAGAGATGTGCATAGGTGTCAAATACTGCTGAAGAACTACTTGTACGCAGTGTCCATTTGAGGCAAAAGCGTGACGCAAATCATCAGCGTCACAGTTAAGCATGGGGTCAGAGGTATCTGTATAAATAGCTTCTTCCGCTAAAACTAATCGCTTATACAATTGAGCATCAAGATTTTGGCTGGGCAGTAAGTGGTAAAACCTTTGGGTATGACGAGGTACTGTCTCAGCTAAAATAAGCTTGACTGAGCGCGGGATCAATTGACCTAAAATTTGAGCAGCAAGTCCCTTATCCGATTCCGAGGCTAGTAGATTGCGCCCGATAATAGAGTCAAACTGTACATTTGGTGCAAGAGATGCCAGCATAGCAGGTATCTGTGCAACAGATGCAATAAAAACTATTGGTCGCATTGTTTCAGGAAGTGCCGCAGCAAGTTCTACTAAAGCATTGGCATCAGAGCGATTGCGAACACAGGCATAAACCCCACCTTCAGGAACTTGCCGGATTGCTTCCCAAGTAAGTAAGCCAGTGGCGGCATTTAGATCCAATACTAAGTGATGACGTTGTAATTGAGCGAAAGCGAAAATGCGCTCGCGCACAGATGCTAATTGTGTACTTACCTGAGAAAGTGTACGTTGTAACCAGCGCTCATCTGCTCGGTCAACAGTTCCATAAGTCATGACTTCTATTGGTGCAACACCAATACCTTCTACTATTGCAGCAAGTTGGGCTTCCCGACGACGCGCCACTTGTGTTGCGATTTGGTGTTCATAACCTTGGGTTGATGGTTGGTAAAACAATTGACCTTGCAAGCTCTTGGGTAAATATTGCTGTTCTACCCAATGATCTCGGTAAGCGTGAGGATAGAGATAACCCGCCCCATGCCCAAAACCTTTTTTATCGCGATTGGCATCTTTAAGGTGAGTGGGGACTTCTGCAACATTTTCATTTTCTACTGCGGCTAAAGCATCAAAAAAGCCCATAATGCTATTGGATTTTGGTGCAGTCGCTAAATAAAGTACTGCCTGCGCCAAATGATAACGTCCTTCCGGCATTCCCACGCGATCAAAAGCTTCAGCACAAGCATTTGTAACGACAACTGCTTGTGGGTCAGCCAATCCAACATCTTCACTGGCAAGAATTAACATCCGACGGAAGATGAAGCGCGGGTCTTCACCGGCATAAACCATTTTGGCCAGCCAATAGAGTGCTGCATCTGGGTCAGAACCTCGTAAGCTCTTAATAAAAGCACTGATGGTATCAAAATGGGCATCCCCTTCTTTGTCGTATAAAACAGCACGTTGTTGAATTGATTCTTCTGCCACTGCTAGGGGAATATGAATAACACCTGTAGTATTGAGGGGTGTAGTTTCTACAGCTAGTTGCAAAGCATTCAATAATGAACGAGCATCACCATTAGCAACATGAACTAGATGAGCTAAAGCATCTGTGTCAATTTGTACTGTTAACTTGCCATAACCGCGTTCAGAATCAGCTAGTGTTTGCTCAACAATTTTGTATAAATCTTTATCAGTTAATTGCTGAAGTTGAAAAATCCGCGAACGGCTGACAAGCGCTTTATTGACTTCAAAAAAAGGATTTTCGGTGGTAGCACCAATAAGAATGATTGTACCATTCTCTACCCAAGGCAATAAAGCATCTTGCTGAGACTTATTAAAACGATGGACTTCATCGACAAAAAGAATAGTTCGTTGATTATGGAACTTGCGCTGTTGTTGGGCTATTTCAATTGCCGCTCGAATTTCTTTGACTCCTGAAAGTACAGCATTGATAGCGATGAAGTGAGCGCGGGTGGTGTTAGCAATAACGCGGGCTAGAGTAGTTTTGCCAGTCCCTGGTGGCCCAGAAAAAATTAAGGAAGACAGTTGATCCAAACTAATAGCACGCCGCAGTAGTCTTCCTTGTCCGATAATATGCTCTTGACCAATAAATTGATCGAGTGTCCGGGGACGCATCCGAGCCGCCAGTGGTGCTTCTTCTTCGGTTATTTTTGTAAGATGCTGGTCAAATAAGTCCATCGTTCCTTCTGGAGTTTTCTTTGCCAAACTAGGACTCCGATTTGATTTTTGAAAATATACTGAGACTGAAAAGCCTGTTTTATGCTGAAATCAGAACTGATGATTTTTGGTTTTGACTCGCTGATACAGTTCTTCCATTGTTTCAATAAAGGAAGCATCATTGTGCCAGAAATCAGGAAAATCCCCTTGTTTCTTAATCAAAATTGCACAGATACTACTTGGAGTCGCCACTTCAATAGTTTGTGGTAATCGCTTTGTACCTAACCAAAATTCTCTGGCATTTGGCATTTGGTTAAGAGATTGCTTTTCTAGCTTAGAGTACAGCGAATTAGAAAGTTCTAAAGGAATTTCCTTAGTACTCAATTCCTCAGATAGAGCTTTTCCCAAAGGAGAATCAGCTAATTTGGCTTGAAGTTCTGCTTTCGATAATCCCCGTAATTCAAATAACAACCAGGGATTATTATCTAATTGAGAAGCCACTAAATAGTAAACTCCAGCAATGTGCTTACAGGGATTAGCATAATCTGGGCAAGAGCATTTAGTTTTGAAATCCTTACTACTATGGGGCAATAAATGTAGTCCCAAATGAGAGAAAGTATCTTCAATATTTTCTGGGACTTCATTTAGCAGCAATCGAGAAATGATACTGGCTTTAGAAGAAAGCTTTTGGATAGCTTCATTCCAATGGGTTTTAGCAATAGGTGTAATCTGAATCTCTATATTATAAGTTGGTTCTTTGTAGACTCCAAAATAGGGATTAACTGAGCCTCTGACTTTGGCAGTAATTTTATTTAAGTCAATCTCAAAGCTTTTGACTTTACCACCGCTAGCATAAGACCATCCTCTTTTGAGTCGGTTATCATCTGTAAAAGCTTCTAGTGCTTGAATAAAGCGATCGCCCCACCAAGTTCGACTAAATTTAGCCATAATATCTACTCCAAGATTGCACTCTTATTCAATGAAATCAACTGCTTAAAGGCTTCATTATCTAATTCGGTGAGCCAAGATTCATCGCTACCAATAACAGCATTAGAGAGTTTTTTCTTATCTTCAATCATTTGGTCAATTCTCTCTTCTAAAGTCCCAATAGCAACAAATTTATGCACAAAGACATTCTTTTTTTGACCAATACGGAAAGCCCGGTCAGTTGCTTGGTCTTCAACTGCTGGGTTCCACCAACGGTCAAAGTGAAAGACATGGTTGGCTTTCGTGAGGGTGATACCTACGCCCCCTGCTTTCAAGGAAAGGATAAAAACCGATGGTTCTGTATTTGGGTCTTGAAATTCGGTAATCATTTGTTCTCGGCGTGGGCGACTAGTGCCACCATGCAAATAGTAAGTATTGCAATGCAGACTATGTTTGAGATGTTTTTCAATCTTTTCACCCACTTCCGTAAATTGACTAAAAATGAGTAAACTTTCTCCTTCATCAACTGCCTCCTCAACCATCTCTGCTAACCGACTGAGTTTGTGCGAACGCAGTGGTGAAAAATCGCTCCCATCTTGCAGAAATTGGGCTGGATGATTACAAATCTGCTTCAATTTCATCAGGGTTGAAAGAATCAATCCTTTGCGCTGAATTCCCTCTGCTGATTGCAATTGTTTTTCTACATCTAGTACCACCACTTCATAAAGCGATGCTTGCTCTTTGGTCAGGTTAGTGTAGAGTTTTTGTTCCACTTTATCTGGCAAGTCATTAATAATAGATTGGTCAGTTTTTAACCTTCGCAGAATTAGAGGTTCTACCAGTTTTTTCAAGGTGGCAGATTTCACATGGTCATTGTCTTTTTGAATCGGAATCTCGAAGATTTTCCGAAACTGGGCTTCTTTACCCAAGTAACCAGGATTGAGAAAGTTAAAAATTGACCACAAATCCAGTAAGCGGTTTTCTACAGGAGTTCCTGTTAATGCCAGCCGATGTTTAGCTCTTAATTTTAAAATAGCTTTAGTTTGGGCAGCTTTCGGATTTTTAATATTTTGTGCCTCATCCAGTACTAAACGTTGCCACTCGATGCTGCTCAATAACTTTTCATCTTTGCGGACTAAAGTAAAAGAACTAATTATCACATCGTTTTGTTCACAAGCAGCTTTGAAATCAGCTAGATTTTGCAGCCTAGTGCTACCATGATGCACCATAGTTTTTAAATGAGGTGCAAATTTGGCAATTTCTTTCTGCCAGTTGCCGACAACAGAAGTAGGGGCAATTAATAATGTAGGCAGGGCAGATAAAGAAGTAATCTTTTCTCCTACTTTCAGAGCTTCATGTAACTCTTTCTCTTGCACTAATCGGGCAATCACCTGCACGGATTTACCTAAACCCATATCGTCTGCCAAACAGCCATTTAATCCCAAATCTTCCAGATATTGTAACCAGGAAACACCACGTTTTTGATATTCTCGGAGCGTGCCTTGCAGATTATCAAGTTCAGAAATTGGCTCTAGGCGACTTTTATCTTGTAGCTTTGCTATCATCTCTGACAAAGCTTCATCATGTTCAATTTCCCATTCTGACCCCAATTCAGCACTGCGTTGTAGAAACTCCAGTAAGGTCATCTGGGGTTGTTCGTTACCGTGGGACTGCCAAAATTCGAGTAACTGCTGCATTTTATCCCGGTCTAATTCCATCCATTGACCGCGAAAATGCACTAGGGGAGTTTTAGCATTAATCAGTTGTTCCCATTCAATAGGTGTGACAGTTTGCTCCCCAATCGCTAACTCATACTGATACTCCACCAGTGAGTCTAAGCCGAAATAGCTTTTTGTTTCCCCTTTCGTTGCAGCAAGTTTGCTACCCGATGCTTTGAGGCGAATTTTGGCGCGGCGACGACCTGTGGGAGTATACCAAGCAGGTACAATTACTTTGAATCCTGAGTCTTCTAACACCCAAGCACTTTCTTGAAGGAAGTCAAATGCTTCATCTAAAGTAAGTTGCATTGCGATTGGACTCGCTGTTTCCAACCCAAGCCAGAGTTTGGGATACATCCTGGCTGCATACCCCAGATTCAACAGCAAATTTGTTTCAAAATCTTTACCAAAATCTTTATGTACAGCAGCTTTAGTAAATTGATTCATTGTCCAGTAGTCTGCTAACGCTAACTTCAAGGATGGATCTTGTTTACTCGCTACTAGAAATTGAATTTGCCAATTGTCTATTTGTTCATTATCAGGAGAATGTAACTGGAAGCACAGATGAAAAGGTGAATCAGCTTGAGTACGGGTTATTTTTGTTTTCCACACCAACCATTGCTGATAATCAACGAGTGCAGTATTTGTTGTTAGTGGGTTATGCTGACGAGGATAAAAGCAAGATTCAATTAGAGAATCAGCAATTTGTTTGTCAAAAGCGGCTGTAGATGGGGTGTGAGTCACTAAATCGTGAAGTACATATTCGGAAAAGTGACGCAATAGTGTTTCTCGATCAAAAAACTCAATATGATTGCTAGTTGTTGCTTTACCTGCCACACATATTAGTGGCATATAGTCAATATATTTCAGAATATTTGCTTCATATTGTTGCGAAATAATTTCCCATGTGGCATAAATTTCAAATGCTGCTTCCTGAATCTTTTTTTTGCCTTTTTTGTGGGGATTTTCCGTTGATAACTGTCGATATTTTAGTGCAGGAATAAATTGGTCTTTGAGAATTACTTGCTTAAAACTTTGAGTGTAATGATACCAAAATAATAAATTTGAACCAATTTGAAACTTCTCCGCATTATATATTGCTAAAAAATGGATATCTTTGAGGAGTTTGATAATATTCAGTGCTGTTTCCGTTTTGGTAGATACTACTGTTTCATAACAATCAATCTGCCAATATTGGAATTTTTCATAACTGTCAGTCAACTCAATTTCTAAATACTTGGTTAATTCTGGTGAAGGTAGGGGCTGATTATTGGTGGTTGGTAAGGCAAAGTATTTAGGAGATATGCGTTGGTTTAATTGAGTCTTGTGTTCTTTAATTCCCAATTCCTGTACTAAAAAGGTGATTAATTCGGATTCTCCCAAATGTCCAGGATGAATTTGTTGACTATTAGTGTGACTTTTTTGGGATAATTGAGTTTCTACCCACAAGTAAAAAGACCCTGACTGAATAAAGTCAGTTTCCTCGTTTGGTATCCAGGTGCCATGAAGTATTCTCATAGTTATAATGCCTCTGGATTGTTTGGAAATTCACGCGCCTTAGAATTACTTTAGCAAACAGAGGTGCTAGAATCATCTTCTTTATGCAAAAGAAAGCGATGACGCTATCGTGCGATCGCCAGACTTACGCGTCAAGAGCGATACCAGGGATAATAAAAATTTTTCGGCAGCGCAATAGTTTCTATTCTCGTTGCCAATATGCTCAGTCAGCGATCGCATATTGGAAAAGGATATGTTTGAGATTACCTCAAGTTATACCAATTCGCAATTCGCAATAGGCTAACGCAATGAAAAAACTTAGAGATAGCAACCCTTTCAGGGTTTACATCTGTTTCATGATTTTAGTGAAACGGTATTACTGCCCAGTGCGACCCTGCCCGTTAAATCCTGAATTCCGCTAACGCGCTGAAGGTGTGCGTGTAGTCCATCGTAGTCTTTAATGGGACTTCCAAAGAATAAATTATTCCAAGAAAAACAAGAGACAGGTTTTCTCAAGAATGATAATCATTTTAAGGGGGGAGAAAAGGGGTTGCCGAGGCAACCCCTTTTCTCCCCCTCATGTATGCATGAAGAATCTATACACTTGTAGTCTGCTTTGAAGTTAAACAGTGTAAAATTAGTATGTTTTGTAGCTAAATAAATGCTGTTATTAAAATCAAATAACTTTTGTTTTACTACAATAAATATCAATAAACCAATTACCTAAATTTGGGAAAACTTCATGAGTAGAATCGGTTAGCCTGTCAATCTGTTTTTCAATTTGAGCCATAGCTTTTTTTGTAAGCTTTACCCCATTCTCATAAGTTTCGTGTACTAGCTTAACTACTGGATGATCACCTTTCCATTTCATAGTACTAGCAAACTTTAAAGCCGTCTCCACTTCATCTAAAATGCTGCCATTCCAATGATTCTCTAGTATTGCCCATGTCCTTTCTATCGGATTATATTTACTATGATATGGAGGGTAGTAAGCTAAACGTATGTTTACTTGATGTTTGTGGGCAA
>NZ_NOLK01000202.1:0-12288 GCF_002245985.1 Nostoc sp. 'Peltigera membranacea cyanobiont' 232 | reverse complement strand
ACCTGTTAACAAAACCTCATTGCAGACATGGAACCATGTATAACCTGTTATGTCCGTTAATTTAAATTAACGGACATAACAGGTTATACATGGTTCCATGTCTGCAATGAGGTTTTGTTAACAGGTTTATGTATGCGTTAACTGGTTAATCATAACCTGTTCATGTCTGCACAACGTGTTAATACTTTGCATATCTATAACGCTTACACAGTAAAGGTTTGGGCTATTGGTTAGATTAGTACATAAAATCATAACAGTATGTATGCGCTATCCTGTTACTATTCTCATCAATCTGTTATTGGCTTACTCCTAACACAGTAACAGGTTATATGTTGAAGTTGATGACTATAACAGCTTGTATAGTAACAGGTTATTGATTTATCGCGTCTCTCGCGTTCGCTGTGGTGACGTTGGTAGCCTTGACTGGCAACTGCGTTGCCTGACCGACGGCGGCGTTGCCGCGTCTCCTGCGATCGCTCCCATCCTTAACCTCAGTTTTCATCCATTGGATTTTCAGCAATAACTTGAGCGATTGGCTTGAACAAATCTATGGTTAGCGATCGCTAATTTAGTCACCACTGCCTACTATAAAATTACTCAACGCGATCGCTCCCCTTCCTCACCCATGTTGAGTAATTTTTGTTGAGTAATTTTTGTTGAGTAAATCTATAGCGATCGCCCGACAACTTCAGTTAATCCTAAAAAATTGACACCACTTTTCAAAATTCAATTTTTGACTACCAATAAAATCGCCTATCAATTGTTCATCCCGCCGCGTCTCCTGCCTTGCCTCACCATAGTTATGCTTTGGTATTTTATTTCTGGCATAACTCCTATGCCCCGCCGCCGCCTAACTACTGTACTGCTTTACTAATGCTACCTTTTATACATTTTTGGTAGTCACCACTGAGAATAGCCGTATTTTGTATCAAAGCTTGATACCGTAGTCACGCGCTCTATATAAATAGATATTACTAATTAACTATGACTACCAGATCACAACTACCAGACCATGACTACCAAAACCCCAAAACCTCCAATCTATTTTTAGGGCATTGGGCATTGGGTATTGGTCATTAGTCATTGGGCATTGGGCGATCGCTCTTTGGCACCACTTTTGCAATCTCAATTTTTCACCGCGAATGTTTGACGAACATCTAATTGCCTCCCCGCCGCGCCACCAAAACAAAAAAAGGTATTCTGGGGCATGGGGAATGAGGGGAGGGAGCGATCGCACCTGTGGAGATGCCGCCACAATGCCCTACAATGCCCTTTATTTCTCTAATGGCTACGCTAGCCTTTGTCTTGCATTGGGTATTGGGCAAGGATGTTAGTTGCTCCTACTTTGCTACTGCTGACCCTAGTCTGAAACAATACTTTAATCTCTTTTTTAACTCTTCATACAATAACCGTAGTTATTGGGTGTCAGTAATTGGGCAAAGAAGTTAGAAATTATTTATACAAGCATCTACTATAGTTATGACTGTTAAAAAAATTAGTTTTTTAGGTCTTCTGATTAGCTTTATTACTTGTAATCCTGCAATGGCCCAGTCCATTCCCGTCCCTAGTAATCAGTGGCAAGCCGTCATTCAAGATACGAATGGCAATATTTTTCAAGTCGATAGAGGCACGGTAGCAACAAACGGTAATCTAACTTTGTATTGGGTGCAAATACTTTATAGTAACGGCGGCATCGCCGTTTCTCGGCAGTACACTGCGGCTAATTGTGCAACTAATGAATACGCTTTAGGATGGGCATTAGACGCTAATAGTCAAGGACAAATACTTACTAATGCTCCAGTGAAACTAGTAAAGCAATACGCTGCTTCAGGTACAGTAAGCTCATATTTGATAAATGCTGTGTGTACTGGGTTTTCTACTGATCCGCAGCTTAACGCCTTAACTAGGGCGCAGCAGACGAATGCTGAGGCAATAACTAGAGCTATGCAGATTGGGGCGGGAATGTTTAAATAGTGACTAGCAATTCTGACTAATCATGTGTCGAAACATTGTAGGCTGTGGATCACAGGGTCTACAGAAGCGCGATGAAAATCAATCGGCACGGACGCGCCAAAGTTCTAACACAGTCAGAGATACAGCTAATTTTCAGTGATGGCTTAGACAATGACCGCGATCGCGCTTTGTTCGGCGTATGTCTATTTAGTGCTTGCCGTATCCGTGAATGCTGTACCCTGTTCACCCAAGACATTTACACACCCAAGGGCAACGTTAGACCCCGGCTGATTATCAGAAAATCAAACACTAAAGGCAAGCTAGCTACTCGCTCTATACCAGTGATTGAAGACCTGCGGCGTTTGCTGGTTGAATACTACCCACTGGCAGGAGATGATTATCTGTTTCCCGGTCGCAGTGATGGACACATCAGCGAAGACTCAGCCGCTAGGATTTTGAGAGAAGCTTGTCAGCAAGTAGATATTTTTGGAGTGAGTAGCCATAGCTTTAGAAGGACTGCTTTAACTCAGATGAGTAACGCTGGCATTCCACTGCGAGTGATTCAGGAAATCTCAGGGCATCGGAACTTAGAACAGTTACAGAGATATTTAGAAGTGACTGACAATCAAGTGTTGGGAGCGGCGGCAAGTTTGGCTATGTTGTCACCAGTTGGGGAAAATGTCGGGAAATGTGCGTTTCCCGACATCCACCCAAAACCATCTACAGTAAAGCATTCAGACCAAAGTACACCGTTTTAGTTTCTCCCTGCCTTAAAGCCTTCACCGCTCAAGAATTCGTCGTTTATCAGCAACAGGATTTTATCTGTGTCCTTCCCTTTATTGGCATAGCTGGCAGGGTTACTGGGGTCTTTCTTGTTTTCCATGCCGAACTTGGCGTTATGGCTGATTATTTCATCCTTGTGCTGTTCAATCCAGTCACGCACCAGCAACCCGTTACAGCCCGACAAATCCCTAAGCGCTTGGTTAGTCACTGCCAAGCGATCGCCCTCTCCAGTTGCCACAGTATCGTTGTACAAACAGATTGCCTGATAAGACCTACGAATTTTTTCTACAGCTGCTAAGGTTGTTTTGCTCCCCCACACCTCAGCATCAGTCTTGGCTTGCCAGTCAATCTCTTCCTTTGGTGGTGCGACCTTGGCAGGCGTGGCAGTAGTAGCAGGTACGATAGTTCCCCCAAGAGTTACCTTATTCACCACCTCAATAACTTTCTTTTCTAGCCAAGAATCTAACTCGGTGACATTAAGAGTAACTGTTTGAGGTTGCTGTGCTGTGGTTTCCATTGCATCTTTCTCCTGTTGTAATTGGTTATTCATATCTGTTAACTGGTTGTTAGTTTCTTGTAACTGTTTAACTTGTGCTTCTAGTTGGGCTAATTTTTGGTGTGCTGCCTGTAATTGCTTTGCAGTGTCCAGCCGGCTGTTAAATGACTCAATTAGCTGATTGATTACTGATTGCTGGTTAGGTGTTTCTAGCTTCTCTTGCAAGTGGCGAATAGCTTCTAAGTCTGAAGAAGTAACCCGAACATTAGAAAGTTTTTCTTTCTCTGGTGCGCTTGGATAACCTACAGGTTTCGTAGTGTAATAGTCTGAATAACCAAGGGTAGTAGTGATGTGTTTCAAATCGCTATCGCTGATTTTTTCACCTGGGGTAATATGACCAAGAAAGCAAGCAGCGAAGTACATTTTCGCCCCTAGTGAACCCGTACAATCGCGCTCGGTAACAAGACAGGCACAAGCCGCCCTTAGTGCTTTACAGTCATTTTGCTCTTGACCGTGACGGAAATTTAAAAGCGGTTCTTTGCTATCCTTGCCACCGAAATATTCTTGAACTACCCGACGTAATGAATTACCGCGCTTATCTTCAATAGCTTTATTTTGGGCTGCTACATCAGTAGGAAATTCGTTAGCGACTTCTTTTAAAAGTGATTTAGTAGATGGTTCTTTTCGTAAATGATTCAATCGCTCAATGATGTAACTAGCAGGGAACAAAGTAGAAATTTTAAATACTGGCTTCTCACCGCGTTTTTTACCTTGACCTTCAAAATTAACTTGATAGGATTCACCATCAATCGGGGTAAATTTTCCTCTGGCTAAAATCTCATGAGGACGGCGGCCCGTAGCAGCTATCAAGCCCACTGCTAACTCGTGAGGATGTTCACTGGCTAACAAGTTAGAAGTTACTTCCAAATATGTCTCTGGGTTAATCTCAATGCCTGTATTGCCATCTTCACCAGCAGTAAGAAGGCGATCGCTTACCCGTGTAGTTTCGTTGCGTTCTTCCCAATCCTTTTTGTCCAGACCACACAGCAGAAAGACATAATGCTTTAACTCGTTTCCTGTAACGTTGCCTTGGGCATCATGCTTGGGTACAGAAGCGGCGTTTTTACCCTGTTCTAGTGGCAGTGACTTAAATTTTTTATAGAAGCCAGCCCGACTCAACACAGTGCCTAAGCTTTTAACGCTGTAGTTGGTGTTGGTATTTATCCATTCGTTGAAGTTCTCACAATGTGGCTTGATTTCCTCAAGGCTTTGTAAATCCTTGACCGCTTGAAACAATTGCTCTACTTGCTCTTGAACTGCTTTTGACATCTGACCGACTCCCCTTTATTTTTTAAGCTGTTATTATATTAACTAACAAGTTATTTAGTGTCAATAACGTGTTAGAAAATATCTTACAGGTTATTGACTTATTATAACAAGTTAGATAATATAGTAACAGGTTGAACAAACCACAGAAAAAGCGGGCTGATAACCCGCGCTTAAAAAATAAAGGTGATCTCATGTTACTCACAATTGCTAAACCTCAACAATTCCAAGCACAAGAAGACTACTTCGATGGTGAATTTGACGCGGCGATCGCACTCCCACCTAAACAGACTACAGGCGAGTACTGGGCAGGATATCTCGCCAAAATAAACCAGACGGGTAACACACCGTTCTAAAACCCAAAGGGTAGGCTCACAGCCTACCCTTCATTTTTTGGGCGTGAGAGGATGAGGGCGATGCCTAAGAATCATTAAGCCAAGGGCATGAAAGCTGTTCAACTTCCTCATCTGAAACAATTTCAGGTTTACCCAATTTATTGACTATGCTTGCTGGAATCAATGATTCTCTGTATTTGTTTTCATTCTCTGGTGATTCCTCAACCCATTCATACTGAATAAAAACTTCCTCTGGGATATCTAGGGACAAAACTACATCGCCCTCTGCACCCTCATTTGCATCGATAGGAAAGTTGGAGAACCATACTCCAGTGTGAAACTGTCCAGTCCCATAAGTACCTGTGCCGTCTTTAAACCCTTCCTTCATAATTGCCTTGCTTGCATTTGTGCGATGGTAAACTAGCATTTTCACCTACCCTTAATTTTTGATTTTATGTTTTGCATCCTGCAACAGAGGTTGACTATCTGGCTGATGAGAAAAACCTAACTGAGTTCCAGCGATCGCCCCAAGGGACACAAGCCCGATCATGCTGAAAATGATTAGCTTAATTGGCAATTCGCTGAAACTGAAAACATACAGTGATCGCTTCTCAAACTCCCAGTTAACCATCATAAATTGCACTGGATTAAAATCAAACCATTCTTGGCTTTTGATTAACTCAACATTACATCGGCTAAATTGTTGATGTAATTGACCCTCTACATCTGCCATATCCTCTACATAAATAGTCTTAAGAATTTTCACGTTGCAAGGTGGTTGATTACTGTGAAACTTATCAAGCCTAGCCTCTGGATTACGAGATAAGCCAATTTTACAACGACGGAGGTAACAGCCAGGAATTAGCCCATGATAACCCTCTGCTTCCATTAAATATACAAATCCTGGCTCATGGTCATTTTTGGGCTGATAGACAATTGTCGAAATATCGTCAAAACCATCAAAATTCATATATTTATTTCCAGACTATCTTATTGCTAACTGTGCGCTTTTTGCAGTCTAGGCAGCGATATCTATCATCATTCTGTAGCTTTAAATTTGCGCTCCCACAGTGGGGACAGTGGGGACTTGTGCCAGATTGGTGACTACCCCCTATAGTTGTTTTTGGCGGCAAGGTTGCCATTTGACCATTGCTTGCTGTATAAGGCTTTAAGCTTTCACTGTCTAGCCCGTTGCCAATTGTGCCAGGGGACTTGGCAAGCCTTGCCAGTCGCTTTGTCTCCTCTATTTCTTGATAGTTAAAGCTGACTTTATCGAGGTTAGGTAAAAAATAGAGCTTGGGTGAACGAGAATCTACTACTAAGGCTACTCTTAATAATCTGGCATCATCGGTTACTAACTCATTTTTATGGTCGAGATATTCTTCGATAGCGTCTAGATTTCGGGTCAATTTAGCCAAGTTAGATTCGCTGTTTTTACCCTTGCCATAGGTGTTTAGGTAATGTCTAATCTTGGGAATACCGATGATAATTTCAGTAAATAGGCTTCTATCATCGTTGGTAAAACCTGGGATTTGTTTGGTCATCACTGATTGACCAGATACAATCCAGCCAATGTTATTATGTCCAAACTGTTTAAAAATCTTCTTAAGGTTTTCCCCTGCCTTGTATGGCTCACTGCAAGAATTTAACGTGTTATCTAATTCATCCCATGCCCAAATTTGGAAGAAGTTAGCAGCGAATGTGGGGTTTTGAACTCTAAAATTTCCGTCGTCTAGGCAATCATCAAAGGACTTAATCGCGGCTGTGGTATCGCCATATTTAAGAAAATACTCTAATGGGTAATTGCTATCTTTAAGTGAAGCAACAGCACCGGGGTAAGATACCGTAACGAGAGTATGAGGCACTTTCTCACCCTTCCCGGTATTGCCGCGAGTGCATCCAGCTTTGACAATTTCGCTAATCATTACCGCAGTGGTTGGGGTTTTACCAACGCCCGGATCTGCTATCAGCCGATAGCGGATAGGATGACTGACTACATAGTTGATAAATTCGTCAGGAGTTCCAACCATCAACTTAATTTCATCTGCTTTGATGGCTGGCCCCATACGGTAGCTGACCACAATACAATCGGTTATTTCCAGCTTGCGAACGCTTGTTATCTTGAATAGCCCTAACTTTTTAGCCAGGGTTTCAGAATGCTTGCTAATAGCCTCCACAATGGCTAAAGTATGCACAGAGCGCGAATACCCATAACCAACATCTACAACGCCGTCAGGCTTAATTTGGAACCCCTTAACACTTAAAGCTAGCCTGATATCACTAAACAAAGTACGCGCTATTTCGTTGGCGATTTTCCCGTTAATATCAAAGCCAAAGTCACCATACACGGGTTCGATTAAATCACCTTGCAATTGTTGCTGTAGCTGACCTATACGCTCGTTTAGTAGTTCGATTTGTTCTAGATAATTTTGGCGCTCATGTGCGATCGCTTCCCCAACCTCATCTAAATTTTCGTTGTAGCTGCTTGCTAAACTTTTGATAATTTCAGCTTTGCTTTGATGTCCGTGTGCCACCTTCTCACCCCAGGATTGCAGCCGTCTAAATAACTGCATAGCTTCACTGGTTATTGAATCGTGTTCATGATAAATTTTTTCTAACTCTTGAGACTTAGCAAGTTGAAAGCGTTGATTAGCTTCAGTCTCTACCTGAGATTTAAAGTTAAATTCCCATTGCTCAGTCTCACTTTCTAAATATTCAATGCGCTGGGCATCTTTCTGAGATTGGGTAGATAATTCACTTAACTTAGCTTGCAGTTGGGCGATTAAACCCGTGTTTTCTAGCTTGCTGTGACCTAACGAGTTGATGGTATTCCGAGCTTCCTTGAGTTCATCTTTGACCGTTTCTAGTTGACTGTTAACAGTGGTTAGCCTTGACTTGCAGTTGTCAAATTCCCTGATAACTTTATGCAGCGTTTCACCTGCTTTTTTATTCTTACTTTCGGCATCATTTAGCAATCTCTGTGATTTAGTATCCGCGATAAAGTAAGTAATAAAACTCGCTGGCAATGCTCCCACACCAAACATAGAGATTACTTTGGCTATATCGTTGGTGAACCCTCCAGAAGCTACTACTAAGCCAGCGCACAAGCTAAAAGCACTTAGCCCTAAGCTGTGAGATAATCTCATGATTTTACCTCCAGATAGTCACCTAACTGGGCTTTAAAGCTTGCTAAATTTCCCTGTGACTCAACAGTTCTTAGCCTTAATTCCTCACCTTTTATTTGCGCTTGTAACACTTTTTGATTTAGTTCATCTTTGCTATAAACCGAGATATTTGTATCGGCAATTGTCTTAACTTGACTGACATCTAAGGCAACTGATTTTTGGGTAGTTACTTCTTTTTGATTAAGGTAATCCAAGTAATTACCTTTGACTTTCTCAATCTCGGTAGCTGCTTGGATGCCAGCACCAAAAGCTTTTGAGTGCTTACCAATAACAGTAAATTTCTCGCGTGTCAGGTCGAGCGCTGCCCCCGTCAATTTAAGCGCTCGTGTAGAGCCTTCATAAATTTTCATCCCTTTATCAAACTGGCTTTGAGTTGCCTGTGGGAGAGTTTCGGGAGGATTTAAAGGGTCTGAAATATGGTATTGATTGGGCTGGAATGGTGGCATCATTCCCGGTATTAAATCCGGCGTGACGCTCAACAATCCAGGGATACGGCTATCTATGGGAACAGTTGCAGGGGTAGCAGATGTGGAATTAGTGCTAGATGTCGAGTTTTGGTTACGCCCTGCTAGCTTTTCAGCTACAGCTTTCGCGGCTGCTTTTGTAGTGTCAATTCTTGCCATTGTTGAAAAATTTTCTAGTGTTAATTAGCGATTGATATTTAATTTCTAGTTGCCTAAATGCTTTGTCAATTTCACTAAATTCAAGTGCTAATTCCTCATCTAAGTCATATTTTTTGAGGACTTGTTTTAGCTCTGTTTCGTCTGTCTTTGCATCCTGAATTTGGCTGTTTAGGTCATCCATAAAGCTTTTTTGATATGGGTGCTATATGGCATAATTGCTGGGTAATTAAGACACATTTCCAGAAATGGAATTTTACAAATCTTGCGAGGGGATGTTGGCAAACATCCCCTTTTTTTAGCGTCTACCTTGCCCTCTATGCGGCTCTGGCTCTGTTGGGGAATTTACCTTTTCTGCTGATAGGGTTATCTGTTCTGCTACCACTATGTTTTGAGGTGGATTGTCCTTAAAACTAGCAAGGCTAGGCATGACAGATGCAGCCATAACGGGAATGGCTAGTAAGGTAGAGTAAAATTTCATTGGTTGTTAATCTTGATAAAGTTTTATGACCGGGCGATCGCTTCACTTTGGACGGTAGGGCGATCGCTCTTAAAAATCTTCTTGCAAGAGCTGATAGTAACTCTCATTGATTTATCCCTCATTCTGGACGGGAGACAGCTTTAACGCCGCATCTTCTAGGTGCTTGATTACCTCAAAATTCCCCTCTGTGCGGTACAGCCAAGATGCGATCGCCTGTAGCAAGTCTTCCAGCGAAAACCCTTCTTGAGCCAGGAGACTAATAAATTCTTCTACGAAAACGCTCAAACCTTCTCTACGAGACAGGCGTAAAGCATCGCAAATCACCTGTTTTTCATCATCGTGAATCATCTCAATCATATTTTTTCCGTAAAAATCATTCTGTAAAACCTTCAAGCCTAGATACCTCTAAGTCAGCATTAGCAGCCCATTCCAAGTAGTTGAAATATTGCTTAACGTCACCAAGAGCTACATCACAATCAAAACGCAAGCCTTTAAACTGTGGATGCTGGCGGATTTGACCAAGTAATTCTTGGGCTTGAGAAACTAGCTCTAGTAGGGAATTAGCGCTCATATTTACTTCTGATTCAGTGCCGGAAATTGTAAAAGTCATGGCGTTAGCACTCTTTCTAATAACCAGTTAACGAAGTCGAGGGGAGATAACAGGATGTTGATCGCTCTCACACGATTAGCTTTTTTCCCAGTTCGGTGATGATGCCTTCAATTTCTTGGGTAAGGTCGGTTTCATCTGGGGTAATTTCTGGCTTTTGCTGTGCAAGTCCAGCCAAGTCTCTAATCGCTCCCAAATACCCTTGCTTTTGGTGTTGCCAGTGCTGATTTATACCCTCTGCTAGTTCGGCATCTCGCACAGCCAAATTATTTAAAATCAGTTGGTTCTTAACTTGGGCGATCGCGTCCACTGCTGCTATCTCCTCAGATGCCTGCCTAGCTAGCTGGTCAATTAGCGTTAGTTGGGCGTTAGGTATTGGGGATTGGGTAGCAGATGTTAGATGTTGCTGTTGCTGGGGCAAGGAAAGGGCATTCTGTGACTGTTCTGGGGCTGGTTCCGATGTTTGCTGTGGAGAAGTTTCGGGTAATTGTGGCTGGAAGTGGGAGGCGATCGCTTCTAAATCCGCTTCTGAAACTGCCTTTACAGTGTCGAAATCGTCAGGGCGAACATGGCTTAAAGCCAGTCTCAAGCTCTGTTCCGTGGTCATGTACCTTAAGCAAGCATCATGAATGCTTACTGTGTCTGCTGTTGGTGCTGTGGTTCTCTTCCGTGCTGCCATGATTTACGCTCCCTTCTGTATTTTTTGAATTTGCCCGAATGCTTGCTGATAGCGGTATCTAGAAAAATCGTTGGGGTTTTTGGCGATGTACTGCTTTACGCGATCGCCGCGTCGTAGTTGAGCCATTAGCCGCCCTACTCTGCCCAAAACCCATCCTTGGTAGGGTGATAAAGGTGATTCTCGGTCGTAACTGCCATCGTGGGTTTTGGGGTAGGCATCTCTGAAACTGGGAATTCTCCAGAAAGCTAAATTCTCCCAAGTGACTAAAGTAGAACGGCTAACACCCAAGACTTCAGCTAAATATGTCTTGGTAGATGGAAAATCAAGAAATAAGTCTAAATCTGTAGAATGTTTGCTCCGTCTAGGTTTCATGGGTTTACTACAGTAATCAATGTGAATTGATGGTTAATTGGCTATTAATCGATAAACTAAGCAGCAAAATGTAGCGTCTAATCGCTAAACCCCTTACTCTGTGGGTTGTTGGGGTACTCGTAGGACGCTAATTAGTGATTTGTTGTTGATCGATTGCTTCTTTAAGCTGAGTATAGCAACTATATCCACCATATCCACTGGTAGACATATTTAACATACTTATATCAATGTCCAATAGGATAAGATTGTTATATAGGTCATTTGTGTGACGTACTGGATATAGTGGACAAATAGGAGTTATATTTTGGATGAGCAAAAAAGATATGGCCGAGATTAGAGTTTTTGTTCCCCCTGAATTACGTCAAAAATTTAAAGGTAAATGCGTCACTCAAGGTAAAACCATGAGTGATGTTGTTGCAGCTTTTATGGAGAAATACATTAAAGAAGATGATAAGGAACCAGCATGACAGAAGCGCTAGGAGGAGCCTATGAAACAGAAAAACTAGAGGTATCGCCAGAGACACTAGAGGCAGTAGAAAGCTTTACTACTGCACTAAATAACTTTAATTGGCGGGCTGACTATTTGAAATTCTGTGAAGTTCTGGGTTTCACACCAGATAGCTACGCTGAGGAAAAATACCAGCAATTCCGAGAGCTGGTCAGCTATCTAGACTGCTTTGATAAAGAGGCGATCGCCAGAATGATTGAGGCGGGAAAATGACCAATTCACAGCGACTAGACCACGTAGAAGATGAACTAGAAACTGTAAAACAGCTTTTAGTGTCTACAGCCAGATACGCAGAATCAGCGAACAGGCGGCTTGATGAGTTGACCTTAAAACAAGACCGTACCCAATCTCAGCTTGACCAGATTGGAGGGAAGGTTGACCAACTTTCTGACAAGGTTGATAGTTTTGTCACCCACACGCAACGCCTATTTACAAGGGCAGGCAGTGAGGTAGAAGAAACAAAGGCACGAACTGAGCGATTAGAAGCACTTATGCTAAAGCTTGACCGAAACTTTGAAGAACAAAAATCTCAGTTTCAGGAGTTTCAAATCACCACAGGCGCTGCCTTGGAGAGAATTGACAGAATTTTGGACTATCTACTCAGACAGCAAGGTGGTAATCAAAATCCCCCATCCTAGCTGCGACCTCAGTTGACTGATTTTGAAAATAGGCGATCGCATCGTCTCGCCTACTTTCCCAGAGTTAAATTTAACCGCCGAATAAATTTTTCAATGCGCTAATCTTCCGACTTGACTTCAGGAAAATATAAGAGAGAAATAATGTTACAAGAACTATTGATTGAAGGCGCTGTTAGGTCAGGGTTAGCGCGTCTCAAAACCTATTGACAAGAGGACTTACCTGATCAGCGATAAGGTGGAAAACAAAGTGACACCATCTGAGGTAGGGTAAGATTTAATTCATCGAACTGCCATATCAAAGTAAT
>NZ_NOLK01000201.1:0-12403 GCF_002245985.1 Nostoc sp. 'Peltigera membranacea cyanobiont' 232 | reverse complement strand
CCCGTTCATAGGTTTCCGTAATTTTCCGCCGCAAATCTATAGAGTATGGTTTCATTGCTGACAATTTTGACTCATTTTCTCTTTATAGTACATTTGATTGTCTCTCACTCAACTGAAAACCGCTATATGAACACTCATGATATTAAACTAGCTCGCCAATTATATCAGTTTCTTAATCCCTTAGATATCCTTTTAGGGGATAGAGCTTTTTGCGCTTACGCCGATCTGATTGCTATTAAAAAAATCAACTGTGATGCCGTATTTCGTAAGCATCAAGCTCGAAAAACTTCCATGAAAAAAGGCAAAATTATTGGAGACTGCGATAAATTAGTTACTTGGTATAAACCGAAAATCTGCCCCAAAGGATTGAGCCAAGATGAATTTGATGCTCTACCCCAAACCATAACTGTGCGAGAGATTTACTATTACATTGTTATTCCTGGTTTTCGTACAGAAAGAGTTAGCTTAATCACTACTTTATTAGATAAAGTAACTTATTCTACTCTGGATATTGTTGGGCTTTACGGTCAGAGGTGGGATGTTGAGCTAGATTTAAGACATCTCAAAACTACCTTGGGTATGGATGTTTTACGCTGTAAAACTCCTTCAATGGTACGCAAAGAGATTTATGTTTATTTACTTGCTTACAATCTACTTCGTGGTTTGATGTGGTCGGCAGGTACTACTTACGGTACTTCCCCGTTACGCCTGTCACTGCAAGGTACTCGCCATCATTTAAATAACTTTATTCCCGAATTGTTAGCTACTTCTTCAACAAAACGTCAGCGAATTTATCACACTTTACTCAAAGTTATAGCCCACGAGGTTGTTCCCGATCGCCCAGG
Source organism: Nostoc sp. 'Peltigera membranacea cyanobiont' 232 (assembly GCF_002245985.1). NCBI lineage: Bacteria > Bacillati > Cyanobacteriota > Cyanophyceae > Nostocales > Nostocaceae > Nostoc > Nostoc sp. 'Peltigera membranacea cyanobiont' 232. Next base: position 11,558 of record NZ_NOLK01000201.1, on the reverse strand, counting down.
TAGAAGTGAACCACGAGTCCGCAAACGTCGCCCAAAAATTTACCCCTTGATGACCAAACCCCGGCACGAATTACGAAAGCAATTGCAAACTGCTTAAACCGCAAGTGTTTCGGCTTTTCTTAGTGCCATTCGTTCATGCGGTTAATTTTCTAATATTTAATTCCCAATATTTTACCCGATACTGACTTCATCACTCTGCACATCACTAGCGCCACTCACCGCTCTGGCAGTCTCTACTAATTGTGCCAATATCTCTTGTGTTGCTACTTCTCCCTTTAAAACTACGGTACTTCCCAACTGAGCAACGTAGACAGAATCAATCTCATCAAATTGCGAGTCTTCGTCAAAAGCTAGGGCTACTCTTTTTGCTAAACCACTTTGGTCATATTCTCCATTTAGTCCGACTCGCTCCAGGGGAATAGTTTCTCCTGATTCGGAAGAAGAAGCAATTAGAGTCGGATCTGGGTTAACTTGAGCATCTTCTGGTAATTCAAGTCCAAACAGTCTTTGTAACCAACCCATAACTGTAATTTCTCTTATCGTACAGATTTAAATACAGTTAATTATTGCACTGATCTGCGCTCTGAACGCTCAACAGCAGTCTCACAGTTCTAAAATCACTCACTATCAGGTTTGTTATCTGAATCTATTAGTGCTTAGTACGAAAAATTATCAGTCAACCCATACATGAACCAATGTTGCATGAGTTCCTCACGACTGAACGAATCGCACGTTTACTATTGATATCTCCGGCGAACTTGATGCGGGTTGATTAGCAAGCTGACTCCAACTGTCCAGCCCAATGCCACCATCCATCCTGCTAATACATCACTTGGATAATGGACTCCTAGATACAAACGTGTCCAACCAATTATTAAGACAAACAGGGTTCCGATAATCAGAACAAACCAACGCCAACGGCTGTTCCAACTCAAAATGCTCAAAGCTGCCACCAAAGTCATGCTAGCCATCGCATGACCACTAGGAAAGCCATAATCAAATTCTGGAGCAGGTGATGTCCACAGATGAGGACGTGCCCGGTGCAGCAACAGCTTAACCGTCTGATTAATGATTATACTGCCCACCGAGGCGATGAAAAAGTACTCTAAAGCACGCCACCGTTGTCGAATCAGTAGGAACAGCACAATCATTGCTGCTGCTGGGAATACCCCCCAAAACACCCCTAACTTCGTCAAGTGTAAAACAAAAACATCTAGTTTCGGTTGGGCAGTGCTGTGAATCGCTAATAATAGAGGAACATCGAACCAAAATCCGCCTTGTTTCCAGACATCCTCTGCTAAGTCCCCAAATATCAGTAAGGGAATAAATCCGCCAAGCAGTAGGAGCAGTACTGCCTTCCGACTTCTGGTGAGGCGCATCAACTTGCTCCCACATTAATTAATTAATTAATCTTTCTCTAATGCTAGCGCTATCGGTGTAGCTTGAGGTTTCCTCTAAGAAAAAGTTGAAATTACAGCGCCATGTTCAAAGGTTCTGGCAATTTCATCACTCGTCTCTGAATTGCCGTTTAAATGGGATATCAACAGAACAAAACAGAACAGAACAGAACAGAACAGAACAGAACAGAACAGAACAGAACAGAACAGCTACAAATTGCCAGTTGTTGACCCAATGCTGTAGAAGAACTCAGCAGCCAACCCACAGCGCTCGGTCATCGCAACTCTTGGAGACGCTGCGCGTTAAGCGAAGCTATGCCGTTGGCGAAGCCTCTTGAAGAGAAGGCTTTACGCTACAACTGGCTAGTAATGTACTAGAAATATAATCAATGTATAATGGCTTACCCGTTGTAGGCGATGGCGTAACCGCCAAGAGGAGGCATCACACAACCTGAGTTAAACTATCTTTGCAAGCGTACTGTTTCCAAGCGGCTGGTAAATTTTGATGGGCGAAGGCGTACCCACCCGCTTTAGAGCGATGGGCTTCGCCCCACCACAGGTGATTGCCCATCAGCAAGCCCAAAACTAATTCCCCCAAACCACCATAAACTCTTCTTATTTAGCTGGAAACAATACGAACTAGAAACTCGTTCCATGAGTGCAGCAAAGTCAATCTCCTAAAACCAGAATCACAAAAGTACCAGGGATAATACTTGGTCGAGATCGTACTTGTCCTGAGACGGGGGTAGAAGTTGCTGAAAACTTAGCTGTGTCGAAATATAACTTATGGGTCTTCAAATCTAACGCCATTGTCCGCGCACCTGGCTGGGTTATGACGTTATTCACAATACTAAATTTATCGGCAGAGTCCTCATGTACTACTGTTAGTGAACCTTCACCGTTTGAACTGAAAGCTAATCTAGTCACTGGATCATAAGCGATCGCATCTGTCCCCTTACCAATTGGCAGTGTAGCTTTAATACTTCCTGTATTTGCATCCACTACACTCATCAGTCGGTTTGTGCAACCGATGAATAAACGTTGATGCTGTCTATCTATTGCGATACCAGTTGGTTCTGAACAAGGTTTGAGCGCCCAATGTCCCTTTACTTGGAGATTAATAGCATTGATTGCGACGACTTCGTTTTTATCCTCTAAATTCACGAAAATCCGCCCTGAGTCATCGGCGGCAGCAAATTCTGGTTTGCCACCTAAAGCGATTGTCCCCAGAACTTTAGTAGTTTTGGCATCAAAAACAGTTGCCGTGTTGCTCAAGCCGTTAAAAGTGAAGACTTTTTTGGACATAGGCTCATAGACAATTGCATCTGGGTTAGAACCAGTTTTTACTTCTCCTATAACTTGTAATGTTTTTAAATTGAAAACAGTAGCTGTTGCCGTCTTACCATTACTAATAAAGCCACGATTTAATTCTGGGGCAATGGCAACCCCATGTACTCCAACAGTATGAGGAATTTCGCCTACAACCAACCCCGTATCAACATTTAATACTGTTACCCTTGTAGAGCGCGTAATATATAGGCGACGGGCTGAACTATCCAATGTTAGATAATCCCATCGTCCTTCTCCACCTAAAGGTATTTTTTTTATTATGTGGTAGTTCGGAGTTGGTAATGTGCCACTAATTACCGCATTGTGAAAGCAAAAGCTCAAACCGGACATTAATACAGAGGCAATACCTCTGCCAACCCTACGAGAAAGTATGGTGTTCAAAATATATTCCTTTCCTTTTACAATTATTTTTCGGATATTACCAAACTTCGATTGTATTGGGAGCAGTGCCTCAAAGTCAGCTGCTAAAAATTAGGGGGATAAATCGAATGGCACGCTTGTTTTCACCAAATTCATAAGGGATAAGGATCTCTAGGATGTGAGGGGGTAGGGGATATTGGTCAAAAAATAAGAGGTTGTTGAATCATCTCTTTTCAAAAACCTCCTTTGTTTTTACTAGATCGCCAACGGCGGGGCTTCTCTCAAGCAATACAACACTACCTTGCTGCTGAATTTTTTCCCAATATTCATTAGCAACCAATTTCATAATTATTTCTAGTAACCAGGTAAATTTTATCCCTCGGTTGAGTCGGTGTAACTCTTTCCATGCAGATACAGATTTTGCAACTTTCCAATTATACTGTTGAAAAAATTCTGCCCCTTGCTCAGGAGCAAATAACAAAGTTTTATTTCCATTCGCAAAATATTGGTCGAAAATTTTGCGAGCGTAAACTTGATCATAATCTTTTAACGCTAATGATGATTCCAATTCAAATAGCCACCAATTCAGATTAGATTGCTCATAAATATCGGTTGCAAGTAATGCTACTTGGGTTTCATGTAGATATGATAGCAACCCTTCTGTAATCACTAGCGTCTGTCTTGTTGCAAGATTAATCTCGGAAAAAAAAGTTTTTCTCAATGCCACGTTAGTAATATCGAGTTGGACACGCTCAAGAGAACACAAAGGTTGCTGGTCTTTAAGTATTTGTTCTTTGTAAGCAATGATTTCCGGCAGGTCAACTTCAATCCAACGAAGTGATGCATCTAAAGGTAATCGATAGGGTCGAGTATCTAACCCCGCAGCCAAATTGATTACAGTGTCAATATTTTGTGAATTAACTAACTGTAAAATCAAGTGATCAATAACATAAGTGCGGATGGCAATCGCATTTGTAATTTTGTCTTTCTCCCCTATAACCTCAACAAGCATTTCACCTTTTCCACCAGCTAACATCCGCGCTAATGGATCTTTAAATAATGCATCTATACGTTCGCTTTCCAATGCGCGATACATTGCCACTAAATAGGCAGTTTCGGCAAGATTAATCATCGAATAAAGTATTATTTGTGATTCTGGCTAGACTTTAAAAATATTGCAGATATAAAATCCTAAAACTTTAGGCAATATTAAAAATTGCACTTTTGTCTCACACTATAGTAACAGCAGCTACTATCATTTTTGCGTAATTTTTTATTGCATTCAATCTTTTGATTAGCAAGAAAGGCATCTATGCAGAGGGCAGAAGACAGAAGGAATACTGCCTGCTGCATAGATGCCGCAACCAAACGGGTCTTGGGTTTAAGCCCCACTCCAAAATCTCTGCCACAGGTGTCCTGCAAGACGCTCCTGCGTCGCTACCGCTTCGCTATCAGTGTAGGTCTGAACACGAGTGCGTCTCTAAGAGTTGCCTACACGCTCATCGCAACATAAGTGCCTCCCTGCCTTCTTCACAGTTTAATAACCTGGATGAGTAAGGTTGTTGGATTGAATTATAGAGAACAAAAGTCAAGAACTCGGAAAGATTTGCTTCAATTTAAAAAAATATACTAAGTGAATGCAAGAAGGCAAATGCACAAACTGCTGACAGTTTAAAACAGACAACAAAGGTTTTTATACCAAGAATCAATCAGCAGTCGGAAAAAGACTCCGACACCACTCTTGGTCAAAATAATGCCAACGCGCCTGCGGCAATACCTGTATTTCCCATAACTCCAGGAAATACTCAAACCAACAAAGCCCCAGAAGCCCGTGTGTTGATATCGGAAGTAGCAGTTAGATATCAGGTAGGTAAAATCTTACCAGAACTAGAAAACCAAGTATACAAAGTAATTCGTACTCAACCAGGACGAACCACAACCCGCTCCCAATTGCAAGAAGATATAAACGCTATATTTGCTACTGGCTTCTTCTCCAATGTTCAAGTAGTGCCAGAGGATACCCCTTTGGGAGTAAAAGTAAGCTTTGTAGTGCAGCCTAACCCTGTTCTGACAGCGATCTGGGAAGTAGTACCAGATCATCTGAGGTGCTGAACAAAAACGGTACTGGCTACGGTTATGGTCTTGTGTGACTTGAAGAAGATTTTGGACAAGGTTTGGAAGGAGAAGTTGGACAAGTTGTAAGCTGAAATACTTATAACTTCGTTAAGACATTAATCAAGCGATCGCAACTTTGGATAAAGAAAATGGACATAATAACAAAAATGGAAGAAGAAGATGGACGTAAATTCATATAAATACTACTCAGATGCCAACTTTTTCCTAACTCGTGGGATTTCTTACTAGCGTTGCGATCGCTTGCCGCCCTTGGCATTGCTATTAGCAAAACCTTTATCTTGCATACAGGGAGATAGTTTGAGCAGTTTAGCTTTCCTTTATGTGATTTTTTGGATATTTTTGGAAGGTAAAGTTGGACAACCATTTTTAGAAGGTAAAGGTTGTAATCAATATGTATCAACTAAATCGAGAGATTAATGCTTTAAGTCAATGGAAATTTCTGCATCTGCTTTTTTGACAAATATTAACCTAACAGTTATCGACGTTTTAATATTAATTCTTTGCTTGTCAGCTACCCTATTTTATTGTTACTCAATCTATTCAGCAGTTGTCACCTTTGGGGAATCCCATATATATGCTCCCAATTTTTCTCCACCCATTACTATCCTGAAGCCAATTTGCGGACTGGACAGAGATATCTACGAAAATTTAGCAACATTTTGCCAACAGGAATATTCAACTTACCAGATTATATTCAGCGTCCTCAGCCCACAAGACCCGGGAATAGATGTGGTCAAACAAATTATCCGAGACTTTCCAAGGCTGGATATTCATTTAATAATCTGCGAGCGCATTATTGGGGCAAACCTAAAAGTAAGTAATCTAGCAAATGCTTTATCTTTCGCCAAATACGAAATCCTAGTTATTGCTGATAGCGACATTCGAGTTGGAGAAGACTACTTACAGCGAGTTGTACAACCACTACATGACAACAAGGTTGGTGTTGTCACCTGTTTATTTCGTTCGGTGGCGGAAGGATGGGTAGAAATTTTAGAAGCCATTGGAACTGCTTGTTATATTCATGCTACTTCTTTAGCTGGTAAACAATTAGAGGGGATGAAATGTGCTTTTGGTTCAACCATTGTAATTCGTAAAGAAGTACTCAAGGCAATAGGAGGGTTTGAAGCGATCGCTGATGATCTTGCGGATGATTTCCAACTCGGCTACCTGATTATCTTTTCGATGAGGAACATAAATTTCCCCTGGTTTAAAAGTCCGTATTAGTTCAAAAATTGACTTAATAGTATTTTCATATTGCTCATTAGTTAGATGGCTTAAAGTAGAATCCATCAGGTTAAAAAAGTGAATGTCTGATACTTCTACCCCTAAAATATGTAAAGCCGTTGTTGCTTCTTGTTTACGAACTTGAATAAGATTCTCTGGTGGTTTAATCCAGGGGGTTGCTGTATGTGATTTTTGCCCATCGGTCAAAAATATAACTTTAATCGGGATTCCCATTTCACGTTTAAGAGCAATTAAACCACCACAACCTAAAGTCTCATCATCTTGATGGGGGGAGAATATTATTGCTGATTTTTGATTAACTGACAAGGGCTGACTTCTAAAGTTTAATAGCCATTGATGAATAATGTAAGCATGGATATAAAGAGGATTAAATATAGGAATATCACCCACTTGATAGAAAACTTTTGTCAGACACATGATAATTTGCATAACATTTCAACGCTGAAATCGAGAAACGATACGAAACACAACTGGGACAAATATTAGAGTAAAAATAGTAGAAAGTGAAAGCCCACCGATAACGGCGATCGCTAGTGGTTTTTGCAATTCTGCTCCTGCACCTAAACCCAAAGCTAAAGGCAGTAAACCCAGAATAGTACAGAGTGTGGTCATTAAAATTGGTCGCAGTCGGACACGACCAGCTTCAAGTAAAGCAGATTCTACAGAATGACCCTCTAAACGTAAACGGTTGGTATATTCCAACAAAATAATTCCGTTTTTTACTACTAAACCCACCAGCAAAATAATCCCCATAAACGATGAAACATTCAGTGGTGTCTGAGTAACCCACAAACTCAGCACTACTCCTAAAAGCGCTAAGGGAATTGTCGTAAAAATTACTAGTGGTTGTAATAAGTCACGGAATTGTATAACCAGCACCAGATAGACTAGCAATACTCCCAAACCCATGACCATCAATAATTGTGAAAAAGACTGCTGCTGAGAAGCAATTAATCCACCGACTGAGAGGATGTAGCCTTGAGGTAGTTTGAATCCGGCTAATTTTTGATTGATATCTTGGACAACCGAACCAAGATCGCGTTTTTCCACACCACCTTTAAAGGAAACGTAACGCTGCTGATTCTCACGCAAAATCGCTTCTTCGCCTGTTGTTGGTTTAATCCTAGCTACAGCAGAAAGCGGTAATGTAATGCCATTCGTACCGACAATTGGGATTTGGTCTAGTTGTTGCGGATCTCGACGCACACTGTCTAAAAGGTGAACTCGCACATCTACTAACTTGTCACCCTGACGAATCTGAGTTGCTACCCGTCCAAACAAGCCATCCTGTACTTGCTGTGCAACGTCTGATTCTGTCAATCCTAACTGTCCGGCTTGTGTAGAATCAACGCGCATATCTAATTGCGGTAAGATCACTCCTCCACTAGATACCAAGTCTACCAAACCAGGAATATTATCAATACGGGCTTGAACTTGCTCTCCTAATTTACGCAGAATACCTGGTTCTTCGCCAAAGATGCGTACTTCTACTGGACTAGCTGCACCAGAAAGGTCGTTAAGTTCATCTTGGAGGATTTGGTGAAAGTCAATATTTACCTGGGGTAACTTTTGAGAAATATCTTGCCGTTGAGCTTCGATGATATCAAAGACTTGGCGTTGACGCTGCCCCGGTGGTTTGAGGACGACAATAATATCGCCTTTATTCGGCTGAGTCGCAAATAAACCATTTTCTGCACCTGTACGCCGTGTCCAATTTGTTACTTCAGGGGTTTTGCCGATAATTTCTTCCAATTGGCGTGCTAGAAAGTCCGTTTCAGTTAAGGATGTTCCCGGCGGTGTGAGGTAATCAATGATATAGCTGCCTTCATCAAAAGTTGGTAAAAAATCCGAACCTAGCTGAGTAAATAATACTGCCCCGACTGCTAGTAGAGACAGTGCGATCGCACCAACCCAATGCGCTTTCCCAAATACAACACGCAGTAGCCGCGTATAAGTATTATCCAGCTTAACTAACAATTTTGGTTCTGAGTGATTTGACTGACGCCGCAGCCAGCTTGCTGCTAGTAGAGGAGTGAGAGTCAGGGCCAACAGTAGAGAGAAACCAACCGCAGCAGTTAAGGTAGTGGTCAAACTAGTAAAAAACTGTCCGGCAACACCTGATAACAGTCCCAAAGGCAGAAACACTGCTACTGTGGTGATCGTGGAACTAATTACGGGTTCAGTTAATTCAGCCATTGCTGCGGCTACGGCTGCGATTGAGTTCAAGTCTTTTTGCAGTTGGCGGTCGATGTTTTCAATTACCACAATCGCATCATCAATTACCAAACCAATGGCTACCGCTAGTCCTCCCAAAGACATGAGATTCAGACTTTGACCAACGAAGGATAACACCCCAAAAGCCGCAAGTGCAGACAGAGGAATAGTGATGGCAGCAATTACTGTACTGCGCCATTCTCGTAAGAATACGTATAGTACAATGATAATCAGGACAATACCAATAGCAATAGAATCGCGGACATTAGCGATCGCGTCTACAACTAATCCAGATTCATCGTAAGCTTTAGCGATTTGCACTCCTGGCGGCAAGCTTTTTTCCAGCGACTTAATTTCCTGCTGTACCGCCTCAGCTACAGCTACAACATTACTATTCGGCTGACGGAAGATATTTAGTGTTAATCCTGGTTGACCCTTGGCACTAACAATTTGGGTGCGGTCAGCCTCACCCAAAGAAACTTGTGCCAAATCCTCTAAAAATACAGGTTTACCAGCACCTTTCGTCGTTACCACAATCCCTGTGAGCGCAGACGGGTCTATTGGCTGACCATTGGTAACTATTAAATTTTGCTGGTAGTTATTATCTAGTTTACCTACTGCTTGATTCTGAGTTGAACGCCCAATCGTGTCGGCAACTTGTGATAAACTCAAACCAGAATTTTGCAAGCGATTCGGGTCAATCTGCACCTCCACTTCCGGGATATTTCCCCCTTGAAGATTGACAAGGGCAACACCTGCAACTCTGCTTAAATAAGGCAAGATTTGATACTGAGTAATCGAGTACAGGTCTGTTTGCGCTAAAGTATCGGTGGTGACGTTGTAGCTGAGTACCGGAAAAATGGCGGGGGTAACTCGCTCAACCGTGAGGTTAACACCAGCTGGCAGGGTACTCCGTACTTCATTAATTTTGGCTTCCAATTGTTGGAGAGCCTGCTGCATATCAGTCGTGGGCTGAAACTCTATTGAGAGTTCTGTAGAGCCACGGGCAGTCTTTGAGCGGATCTTCTGGACACCATAAACTTGGTTAGTAGCTACTTCTAAAGGACGAGTCACGGTGAGGACTACCTGTTCTGGGGCAACATTCCCAGCTTCAGCAATTACGGCAATCCGAGGAAAGGATAATTCGGGATAAACTCCACTGGGCAGATTACTGTAAGCTAATATACCTAAAATTGCCATGAACACAAATATTAGGTAAATTGCTTTTGCTTGAGATTGTAGTAGTTTGGTAAAACGAATCATTGCTTTACCTCTTCTATAGGAGTACCATCTGCCAATCCGTAAGCCCCTTTAGCTACCACTCTTTCATTACCTGTTAATCCTGACACAATCTCAACGCGGGAAGCAAAGCGATCGCGAAGCGCTGCTGCAAGCAGTTCGCCACTCGGTACATTGCTCTGCTGGATACCAATTTGCACTTTTTTTCTTTCCAACTTCCCAGCTTTGACGGTATAAACCATACGTCCATTGGGATTTTCTGGGTCTGAAACCAACGCCGTTTGGGGCACTGTAATTGCTGCTTGATGAATATCTGTAATAATAGACACAGTGACAATTTGGTTCTCCTTTAACCGCCCACCAGAATTGTCAACGCGGATTTGGATATTCCGGGTATTACTCTGGGGATCGACAATTGGACTAATAGCCGTGACAACACTGGAATAGCTTCCCTCGGTTAAGCTGACGATTTTGGCGCTTTGACCAACACGAATATTAGCTTTTTTGTCGGCGCTGATGTTGGCATTGACTATCACTTTTGATAAGTTGACGACCTGAATGACTGGTGTAGTAGGGTCAGTGGTATCACCAATATTCAGAAAGCGGTTAGCTACAACTCCAGCGATGGGGCTGCGGATATCAGTAAAGCTGAGTTGAGTTTGGGCTTGCTCGCGGGAAGCATTAACCTGTTTCTCTTGAGCAATTGCAGCAACAAGTTGAGCTTGGGCTGTTTCCAATTGAGATTGAGCAGCAATCACATCTTTTTCGGGCGCGACTTGTTGTACAGCTGCTTGGGCAGTGTTCAACACAGCTTGAGCCGTTTCGATTTGATTTTGGGCAGCAATCAAGTCTTTTTTGGGTGTTATGCCTTCTTTAAAGAGTTTTTGTTGTCGTTGTAAGTTATTTTGGGCAAAAGTGAGATTGCTTTGAGCTTGAGCAACACCTCCTCTTGCTCCTTGAATACCGGGGTCTGTGGCTTTTTGCGTCGGATTCAGAGCTTCGTTGTAGAGGCGGCGCGATCTCGACAAATTCTTCTGGGCAAGTTCCAAAGCAGTGCGTGCTTGAGCAACACCCGCTTGGGCTGAACGTAACGCTGCTGTTGCTTGCTTTACCTGATCGAGACTTTGACGATTATCCAGACGAGCTATTATCTGTCCTTTCGCCACCTGCTGACCAGGTACTACGGTAACGGCTACAAGTTTTCCGGCTACAGCTGGGCTAAGTTTAGCACTCATATTCGGAGAAGCGCTAACTGTGCCGCGAATGTTGACTACTACAGGTATATCCTGGCGTTGCACGTCAACAACAGGTAAAGATACTACAGGAGGAGTTTCGGTGTCTGTTGGGTCTTTCCCTTGACAACCAATTAGCAACAGCATCAGCAAAATAGTGGTAAAGATGTTTGGCAAGGGAAGTTTCCCCGGCAAACACCCCGCTGGTTTAAGGTGTTTTGGGGACATCGGTGTTGTGAATCATAGACAAAGGTAGATTAACGCTCTTTTATTACTCTCATGAGAGTATAATTAGTTACTAAGAGTTTAACTTAGCAAGGGTATTTAATTGGGTTCAAGAACGGCTACCTCCACGATCACCGTGGTAGATCAGTACTGCGATGCC
>NZ_NOLK01000200.1:0-12655 GCF_002245985.1 Nostoc sp. 'Peltigera membranacea cyanobiont' 232 | reverse complement strand
CCATCATTTAAATAACTTTATTCCCGAATTATTAGCCGCAACTTCAACAAAACGTCTTAAAATTTATCGTACTTTACTAAAAGTTATCGCTCACAAGGCTGTTCCTGACCGTCCTGCTAGAAACGAAGCACGAGTCCGTAAACGCCGCCCGAAAGCTTATCCCTTAATGACCAAACCTCGGCACGAATTACGAAAGCAGTTGCAAACTGCTTAATACACAAGCGTTTTGGCTTTTCTTAGTGCCATTCGGCTCAAAACCCATAATCCTGATTGGAGTCAGGAGCTAGAAGCTCATCTTAGGGAGGAGCAACAAAAGCTCAGACAGCAGGATCGTGGTTTTAGTCTGTGAGCCATGCCGAGTAGACCGAACTCGTTGCTGCCGAGGCGAGGCTTTAGTTTTTACTAGCTGGGCAGTTAAGAGAGCAGTTTTTTGAAGTACATTTGCAACATGAAAGTATTATATATTCTCAATAAAAGCTGAGTTATTGAGAATGAGCCAGTTTGATAAAAGTGGCTAAAAGGTAGTTGGTGTATGTATTAGACACCAATTTTTGAGTTAAAGCGATGTTCTAAATAGCAGACATTTTGTACTGAATAGTCAAAGTTCCTTGACAGCTATAACAGTTAAAAGCGTGTATAAGCTGTGCAAAATAGCAGACATTTTGCACAGGAATCGGGGTTTTAGGTGCAAAATGTCTGCTATTTGTAACTGTGACTAATCAGACAATTTCACTACTTAAAACAAGTTTCATCTCTATTAACAAGCGTGGAGATTGTAAAAGGAACAATTTCTATTCAGGCATGAAGAAAAAAAAATCGGATGTTAAGTGGGCTGGGTTAAGTGAATGAAAGAATTATTGAAGCACAATTGCAACACAGTTGTATTATATGTTCTCAATAATTTTGAAGTTATTGAGAATGAATCCTGACTTTTCACGGGATGTGGAAAAGAAATGTGGTTCGCGATTATCAATCGCGAACCAATCAAATGAATTTAAGATGATTTGCGCTCTTTAATGTAAGGTGCTGGTAGTTTAAACCTTTTGGGTGCAATGAAATTACTAGAAGCAAATCCGTACCGTAATTGTGATTTGGGTGACAAGCGCTTAACCGACAGAGCAGTGTTAATTGCGGAGGCTTTAAAAGTAAAATATGGTCATCCTCTATCAGAAATATTTCAAAGCGCTAGTGACCTCAAACGCGGTTACGAATTTTTTTCTAACCCTAAAACTACTTTTAACAAATTGACTCAACCATCTTTTAAACAAACGGCACAAGAGATTTATGGCATACCAATAGTATTAGCGGTAGGAGATACTACTTATCTGGATTATAAAAAAATCTTAGAAAAAAGAGATGATTATGGTCCTACAGGTAATGGTGGGAACGGACTAATTTTACATAGTTCTTTAGCACTAGATCCAGACTTTGGTCAGCCACTAGGATTATTATGGGAGAAATTGTGGCATCGACAGCACAAAGCATCTCCACCACCAGGGGAAACATCTACAGCTAAAAAAAAGCGATTAAAGAAAGAACGTTTAATCGCCAAAAATAGAGCTTTTAAAGAGAAAGAATCTTATCGATGGGTTGAAGCTTTTCAAAAAGTCAATAAATTATTTAAGGGTTTAGAAATGCCTGATGGTGGACTACTATCAAGAGTGATTCATGTCTTTGACCGTGAAGGAGATATTGCAGAAGTATTCGCACTTCAACGTAAAAATAAAAATACAGGTGTAGTTGTCAGAGCCGCTCACAATCGTTGTTTATCGGGAGAAAGCTCTTATTTATGGGAGTATGTAACATCCTTGGAAGTGCAGTTTATCAAAGAGGTTGAATTACCTGAAACTAAAAAGCGCTCTAAAAGAACTGCAACATTAGAAATCAGATATTGTCCAGTATCAATAAATCCTCCTGTCCGGTTAAAAAAGTCAGGCAATTTTAACGTTTACGCTGTTTATGCAACAGAGATTAATCTGCCAGACGGATGTGAGCCAGTTTCATGGATGTTACTGACAAGTGAGTTAGTTTCGACACAACAAGAGGCGGAACAAATTCTCCGGTGGTATACGTATAGATGGAAAATAGAAGAGTATCACAAAATCTTAAAATCTGGCTGTAAAGCGGAAAGTTATCGCTTGGCAGGTGAGAGTATGTCAACAATGTTGGGTTTCTTAACAGTTATTGCAGCACAATTACTGCGAATGACTTATTTACATCGAAATTCCCCGCACAGTTCAGCCGAATTGGTGTTAACAAAAATACAAATGGATGTGCTACTTGCTAGTACTCCACCCAAACAAAAAAAGCAGATACAGCTTACAGTTGACTGGGCAATTAGAGCAATTGCACGTCTCGGCGGATACTTAGAACATAGGAAGAATAGCCCTATTGGGATACAAGTTTTGTGGCGAGGTTGGTTGGAATTAGAAACCTTGTGCCAAGGTTGGTTGCTACATGAAAATCTAAAATGAATATATTGATTTTAGTTACTCAACAAAGTTATAGAGGAATATGGTTCGCGACAAGCAGTCGCGAATCGCGGAATGTTGATTTTATGCCGAAAGACCGGAAAACTATAGCCCAAGAGGATTTACAATCGCGTATAGACAAAGTTATCGACATGTTGGAGCGTCTTGAACTTGAAGTCGCTGCCATACACAATTCAATGCCTATTGCGCCACCTAGTTGTAGGATAGCTCGTTACCTAGCAAAGGGGCGTAAAGAATTTTATTGGTACTATAAACTACATACTACAACACCAATATTTCCAACTCGGAGTGATGGTAAGCTTTCCAAGTACAAGCATTTAGGTAAGGCTGGTAGTATTGCCTACATAAATGCCATTGAACAAATTACTGCAAGGACTAAAATTGAAGCTTTAGATCGTTCGATTGAGACTCTCAAACAGGGTTTAAAAGATTTAGTCGAAGAAACCTCCAAATATAATAAAGAATAGCGAGTGGTTCGCGATAGTCTATCGCGAACCACTCTTTCTTTTCCACATCCCGTGAAAAGTCAGGAATGAATCCAGCGCTCAAAATTTGCTGTAAGTCATATTCAGTAAGCATTACGCAAGAAAATTTCAATAAATGTCTTATGCTCAACTGGTAGCAGTAGAGCTACTCTATAGCTACCAGTTGGGGAATCATCAAATTTTCAAAAACTCGCTTTTTCATTACTCAACTGGTAGCTGTGTGTCACCAGTTAAGCTACCCAACAGCTACCACTTGGGCAAGGTATTTAGAACTACTATTTTAATACTTATAATCTACATGAATCCTATGTAATAAGTGGTGTTTACAGGATAGCTTTGGTGTAACTCACAAGTGGAGTGCAGCTTTTTGGTTACAAATGTAGTATAAAGTAATATGAAAAAGTAGAGTTTTGCTCAAAATGTGTTTCTAAGCAATAATTTGGCTTTAGATGACGCACAAATACTCATTTTTGATCCAAAAGGTGTGAGCGTCAGTTGTCAGCAAAACAGAAATTCTCCGCCTAAATACTCCCTATTGCTACCCGCAATACTCATTTTTGTATCAAGTATTCTTATTGTGTCTAGGCAGACATTACTGTACTGAAGATAATTTCAAGGTCAGGTTTGCTCAAAAGAAAAATAATTGCACCTAGTGGGCGAACTTGGAATGAAATTCTTATTGAACAGCAGCAGCAGCAAGAAATGCTTAAGCAGAAGCAACGCTCTAGGGGTTTTAGTCGGTAATAAGAGCGTTGACCCGACGAACTCGTGACCGCTTCGCTCTCAGAGTCGGTGGCTCTTACGGGCAGGGAGATTACTGGTTGGGCCAACTAGATCCTGCAAGCCCGCAAGAGCCACTTCGCTGCGCCGACTCCGAGCCACGAGTTCTTAAATCCTGGTTATATGACATCAAGGGGGAGTTTGGAAAGGATAATATTAATTGATGCTGGTGCGGGGTAGGTTATGACTGAATCAGAATTGCTGGTGCGTTATGCTGCTGGGGAAAGAGATTTCAGCCGCCAATACTGTGCAACTTCCTTGCTCGGTCGCGGCTATTTAAGAATTAAATCTGCAAAGTGTGATGTAAGTGTCCCTGTCCAGAATCCGTCAATTTCAGTCCATCCTTCTTTTAATGTAAGCATTCTCTTCTTTGGCAATGAATTTTCATACGTGAACCTAACTTGATATTTACCAGGCTGACTGTACCAGAAAATCCAAATACCTCCATAAATGGCATTGCCTAAAAGCCGTAGATAATTTTCGTGATACCAATTAAATTTGGCATCCATTAAAAAATCCAACCTTTCTCCAGGACTGATTAGCGGGATATCTGATTCTTCTGCCTCCCTTGTTGCATTTTTATTTAAAGACATTTGCATTGTCCTGCCATAAGGATCTAAGATTTCTGGCAAAACATAAGGCAAGTCAAAGTGATAGGGTATTGATGCTTGATTAGTAATGCGAACTCCAAATTGAACAGGGATTTCCTCTCCGTATTTAGGGAGACGCACTATATTGTTAGGCATTATGGTTTCAAAGCAGATTTCATCTACTCCAATAACATTGGGATTGTTGGATTCACCAGATGACATATTAACTATCCTCTTGGGGTAGCATTAATTTTATTCAAAGAAAGGAAGCTACGAAGCATTGGTGGCGATCGCTCTTTTATGTCGTTTTTTGTGGGAAAGCCGACATTATTTTGCTGATATTCTAAAGGTTTCTGAACAAACATCAACCAAATTTATTAAGAGGACAGCGATGAGCGTCTCTGTCTCTGTTGCTTTACATGATGGTCGTATTATTGGCTATTCCCCTTTGAAGTGGGATGATCCATCAATGGGTTTCCTTTCAGGATTATTTACGCCAACATCAAACTATGAGTCTGTAGCTCATGTGTTTCAGTTTCTCACTGAAAATCCGTACAATACTTTACATAAAAATGATTTATGGGATAGTCATTATAAATTGCTTCAGGAAATGGGGCTTCAATTACTTGATTGTCAACGCAATCAAATTACAGATGTTAAAGAAATCCATATTGATGATTATTCGCGTGAATTTTTAGATAAAGATGCACAGGAGCTTGTAGAGCTTGTAGTACGTATTAGAGATGGACAATATTGGGAGATGTATTTGCCAAGGTAAGCCACTTCGCCGACCTGCCCACGGGACAACTAGCCGAAGCCCAAATTATCAAATACGATTCATTGGGTCGGTGAATTTGTAGTTGTCACTCATCCCCTAGTAATGCTTCAAGCTTGTTTAAAAGGTTTACTAACTGCTTTTGCTTTCTAGGTTCTTTCCAAAGCTGACGCTTTTTAATGCGCTGGGTGATATTTTGAAGGCGGTCTGGTATTTGGTTAGATCCTTTAGACGAGGATGCTTGTTCATCATCAGTCCAATCTGTGATTTTTTCTTTGATTTGGCTTAAAGACCAATAGTTAGCTATCGCTTCGGATAAAAGTTTTTTTCGGATTTCATTATTTCTTACCGGGTGAACGAAAAAAGGTGTGGGAGAGTAGTTAGCGGATTGGATACGCTAACATAGCTTTTGATACCATGCAACCAAACTACCCATGAAGAACCTCCAATCAATTCTGTCTCACATTCATGACACACTCAATTCCTTACCGGAGTGGAACCATTTAGAAGAATTTGTGCGCGAATTCCACAGTATGTGGCTAAAATTAGGAAACTTTGTGCAACAAAGCTTATTTCAAGCCAAAATAGAAGAAAAAGAAGCCCAATACGACCATCCTAGAACTAAACGAGAAAAAAGATATTACACTCCATTAGGTGAAATAGTTCTTGTACGTAGAGCTTACGTTACAAGAGATGGTATTAAGGTCAAGGTTGATGAAGAGTTAGGGCTACCAAAAGATAAATGGCTACCAATGGTATTAGAATTAGCCTGCGCTTTGGGAATCAGTAGTGAGTTTCCTAACTCTCACTCCTTGTTTCAAAAATGGACAACGTTAGAGTTAGCAGAAAAAACTTTAGCTAATCAAGTAGAAAAGATCGGAAATGAACTACAAACACAAGAGTTCGATGGAGAATGTTTGCCAGACACTTCTTCAGAGTTTGAAGTCCCTAATTTAGAGGATGAGCAACCAGATTTATTATATGTGGGAGTTGATGGAGTCATGACTCCCTTGAATCAAAAACAAGGATATAAAGAAGCAAAAGTTGGTGTAATTTTCTGGAGTAAAGACCATCAAAAAGTTGGTAAAAAAAGAGGTGTCATACGTCAAAGGGAATATGTAGCTACTTTAAAGTCCCGAACAGAATTTAGGAATAGAGTATCTCAGTTATATCATCAAATAGCAGGTAAAAAACCCACAAAAACCGTATTTCTTGGTGATGGCGCACATTGGATTTGGTCGATGGCATCAGAACAATTTCCAGGGGCAGTGGAAATTCTCGACTTTTTTCATCTCTCAGAATATGTGTGGGCAGTGGCAAAAGCAGCGTATCCAAATAAAGAAGATACTCAAAAGGATTGGGTAAAAACTCAACAACAATTACTAAAGAAATCTGAATGGACTACAGTAATTGAAAATTGTCATCAATTCCCACAAAAGAAGAAAGATTTAACCAAATCGATTACTGATTTAGAGCGTTATTTAACTAATAATCAGAGTCGAATTGATTATCGCTCCTATTTAAAAGCTGGTTTAATGATTGGTTCAGGAGTTGTTGAAAGTTCCAATCGGCGTGTGGTTACTCAAAGATTAAAACAGGCAGGTATGCATTGGTCTTCTTTTGGAGCCGAAGGAGTTATGGCTCTCAGGGCAGCATATTTAAGTAACTCAACGCGATGGTCAAGTTTTTGGTCATCCAAATCTTACAATCACAGTAAGTTAGCGTAAGATTCACGCTAACTTTGGACTTTTAAGGTTGTATTTAATAGTGGTCAAAACAAGAGAACAGAGTCTTTCAGATTTAGCACACAGAATAGAACTTTTAATTGCCAAAAGAGAAGAAATCAACCAAGAAATCTCTACTCTTAACAAGAGTGATGTAGCTTTTTCTGGTTGTTGGATTGTTCGTTACCGCGCCAAAGGTAAGGGCGGAGCTTATTGGTATTACAAGTGGCAATCATCTGAACCTATCTTTGTTACCAAAAATGGTAACAAAAGTTGTCATCAATATATTGGTAAAGCAGGTAGTCCAGCTTTCTTAAAAGCAGTTGAGATGATGAAAAATCGGACAAAAATCGAAGCGTTAAACCAGGTGCTTCATACACTAGAGCTAGGACTAAATGACCTAGTTGAAGAAGCTGCAAGATATCAAAAATAATCAAAAGTTTGATGAGAGTTAACATCTATATTAGTCAGAGATTAGTTAGCGGAGAGTATACGCTAACTAATCTCTCTTCCCCACGCTTTTTTTCGTTCACCCTTTCTTACCCGCGCCAAGACTTGTGCTTTGGTGTATTCCAGTTGACCTCCTCGCAGTGCCATTAAAATTTCTTCGGGCAGATTGAGCAAAGGTAAGCGTGTGGTAATGAACGATAGCCAATTCATGAGTCCCAGGCTCTCAAACACCTGTTGTACCGTGTTTGATTGTTCTTCATCTGGGTTAGGAGAAACGTTTTTACTAGATTCAGTTTCATCGGCTAAATGGTCAGAAATGTTGTCCTCAGATTGCGGATTATCTGGGTTAGGAGAAACGCTTTTACTAGATTCATTTTTCTCGGCTAAATGGTCAGAAACGTTGTCCCCAGCTTGTGGATTATCGGGGTTAGGAAAAACGTTTTTACTAGATTCATTTAATGAGGATTTTGAGGGCTGTTCCCCCTTACTGTGAACGTTTTTCATTCGATACAGCAAGGATTTGACGGCTTCTACATCGCAATGCAGCCGGATTGCCAACAGGTGCAAGATACCTTCAGTTTCTTCAACGGGGTTAAGGTCTTCTCGTTGCAGGTTTTCAATCAAAGCCAACTGAAACGCTTGGTCATCAGATAGCTCACGCACAACTACAGGCGCGACTTCAAGTTTAGCTTCCTGCCCTGCCCGATAGCGTCGTTCTCCTGCTACTAATTCGTATTTCCCTCCACCTAGTGGACGCACCAACAAAGGTTGGAGGATGCCATGCTGCTTGACTGACGAGACTAATTCTTTTAATGCTTGTGGGTCAAAGTATCGTCGGGGCTGGTGTCGAGGCAGAACTATATCTGAGAGTTTGATAGTAGTTTCGGTTGCGGCTGGCAACTCGCCATCTGGTGAGGATAACCAAGGTGCAGGGGGTGGAGTTGTAATTTGACCCCCAAAGGGTTTGTCTGTTTGTTTGCGTCGGATCATAAAGCCTCCAAAGCCTTGGTGATTTCTTCAAGAATAGCGACTACAGGATGTTTCGGGTCAAATACTGCTAGGGGCGCACGTTCTTCTGACGCATCGACAAAAGCGGTAGCTCTGGGGATGGGTGGGAAAATACGACCCCAAGCGGAAAGTTGTTCTTGGATGGCTGCTAATGCTCGTTTATCGGCTGAGTTTTGGTTGGCATACCGCGTAGGAACAAACCCTGCTATTTGGATTTTGCGGTTGGCTTTATTTTTTACGTGGGTGATAGTTTGTAATAGTTCGTCTGTTCCCTCAAAGGCTTTTATATGGGTTTCAACGGGAACGAGTACGTGTGTGGCCGCGACTAAGGCGATATAGGAAAGCAATCCTAAGCTGGGGGGACAATCTATAAGAATGAAGTCGTATTCATTTAGAACAGATTCAACGGCTTCCTTAAGCCGCAACTCGCGCATCGCAGCACTGACTAACTGCATTTCGGCTCCACTTAGGACTCGGCTTGCTGGAACCAAGTCCATGCCGTGAATGCCCTCATGAATCGGTAAGGGCTGCTCGTCGATAATGGCATCAGCAACAGTTTTTTGTAACTGAGATGGCACTAGCCCCATGAATTTGGTTAAGCTTGCTTGGGGGTCTATGTCGATGAGGAGAACACGATGTTTTCGTCGCGCTAGGTGGTATCCCAGGTTTTGGGTTAGTGTTGATTTGGCGACACCACCCGCCTGGTTAAACAGGGCGATAATGCGGCAAAGATGGTCAGAAGTTGACACTGGGTTTCGTTCCTAGAAGATACGATGATCTTTGGTCAATCGGCTCGGTTTTAGTTTCCAGTTTATTGAAGTGTATCAGAAGAAGAGATAAGTATTCGGCAGAGAATGTGTTTTTTGTGTTGACACCAGGGCGAGATGTGGGGATTCCTGATGAGGTGGAGGATGGGGTGAGCTTACAATGGCATTAGGTGAGCAAATGCGAGAAGGACAATTGTTGGATGAGGAGATTAAAAAGCAATTCTTAAAGGTTGGATTTATCGTTAGTGATGAGTTGGTTGATTTTTAAGGAGATTAATATGACTCAAGTTATCTTGAAAAGGCTCAATCCCATCGTTATAGAAAAACTCAAACATCTTGCTCAGAGTCATCAACGGACTTTAGAAGAAGAAATCACATCTATCCTTGAGGATGTAACAGAAAATACGCCTATAATTACATCTAAAAGTAGGGACTGGTCGCCTGGTTTTTTTGAGCAGACTTGTGGCAGTTGGCAGGGGGAATTGTTAGTTAGAGAGCCTCAGCCAGAAGCACAGGAACGAGAGCCGTTATTATGAGTTATTTGTTAGATACTAATGCCTGCATTCGGTATCTTAATTCTAGTAATAATCCGGTTTTTTTTCGCTTAAATTTACTACCACCAGATGATGTTTTTCTTTGTGATATTGTCAAATTTGAGCTTTATTACGGAGCTTATAAAAGTTCTAATAGAGACAAAAATTTAGCTACTTTAAAGATATTTTTTGATGAATTTGTTAGCTTACCTTTTGATGGTCAAGCGGCAGATATTTGTGGTTATATTCGTTCGGAATTGAATAAAAAGGGAACACCAATTGGTGTTTATGATTTACAAATCGCTTCAATTGCTCTTGCTAATAACTTGGTGTTGGTCACTCATAATGTGGGAGAGTTTAGCCGAATAGAAGGGTTGCAATATGAGGATTGGGAGATTGTGCTATGACGTTACAATGCACTGAAAATCATTAAAAGAATGATGAAGTCAGATCCAGAATTACAAGAGATGGTTAGAGAATCATCAATAAATCCTCAAGTATCTTGAAATTAAAGGCCAGCATCCCTATTTCTAGGAGGTGGGCATGAAATAGGCAACCATTTCTTTTGTCCAAAATCAGGACGATAACAACCTGAGTCTGGTTTTGAACCAATCACTAGTAAACCAAGAGGTTCTGAAATTATCTGAACCATAAAGTTTATACTGATGACAAGAAATAAACAGCCAATGGCAAATTGCGTCAAAGTTGATGCTATAGGTTTTCTTCTAATATCAGATATTGCAGACCAAATTATTTCTAAACCGAAGTAGCAAAGAGCAAGGAGTATAGTTATGGGCAGCACTACAAAAAAATTCGTCATCAGTTTCAAAAGATTCTTGCCGTCCAAGCCAAACACACTTAATATGAACTCTAATAATACGCCAGTGCTGAAACTAAACACCCCGAAACCAATAAGAACGGCTAGCAGATTCCATGAATTCCAACCTAAACCTTTTGACGAAACTGATTCGTCATGCTTCTTAGGGTTGTAGAAAACATTAAGTACTTGCCCAACAGGATATAGCTGCGAAGTCGCTGCCTCTGCCTCTGCGGCAGTGGCAAATCCTCCTTTTGCAAATCTTCCTTCTCCAACTCCCTCGGAGGTATATTTAATCCCATCAACGACATAAGTATAAATAACTATATAAGAATAACGTCTAATTTCGTTATCGCGCGTACCAGTATTATATGAATTTACCCTGTGATTATTAACCAGCGCCTGAGTAACAACCCACTTCCTGCTTTGGTAGCCTATCCGTAAATTCTCAAACGAGGATACCATTATGCTGAGGCCAATCGTCCAAAACATAAGCATCGATATCCAAGACATGATTGAAAATATAATGTTCATCTCATTCTTAAACTCATGTCAATAATACAGCCAACTCCAATTAGTAATTTCGCTGTTTGAGATTTTTAATTCCAGTCCAGTTTTATCAAGAAAGGCAGAGGGCAGGAGGCTCAGTTGGCAGAAGGGAATTCTGATTCCTGCCCTCTGCCCGTGACCGTAGGGAACAAGGGTTTAAGACCCCCACCAAATTTTTAATTTGGTGGCTCCTATTCAGGAGGGGTCTGAATCCCCTTCTGAATAGAACCTTCTGCCTTCTGCCCTCTGCCTTCTGCCTTCTTCAACTCACCGCATCACTGATCTCAAACTGAGCTTCCTGTAAACTCTGGTTCAAAAGTCCAAAGCAGAGATCGCGTTTTGCTTCTGCTTCTCGGTTACACCGCGCATACCTGGGAACATTACCCCCCTGACGCAGCCTCTACCTCTAACACCGAGTCGAATAATTACAAAGAGCGTTTTACTGCTGCGACTACCAAACTAAGAAAGTCCCGTATTTGGTCAGACTCGAAGAAGCGCAAGCTTCTAGAAAAACTGCTCTCCCAACTGGAGGCACTGACAAGTGTTGAGTAACTGACGGTGCAGCAAAGGGTTAGCCTGCGTTGATTAATCCGATGAGGAAAATGAACCAAGCGATAATAATCGAGATAGGAATCCCATAGCTTGGAATTCTTCCCAAAATACTTGATGTAGAAGTGCCAAAAGCTTGCGAATAGTCCAAATAGTCCCAATTCTGTTTGCATCTTGTTTTGATACTTTTAATCGATAGATGAGCAGCATGAACTCCAATCAAAGCTAAAAACGCTACAACAATTCCGATAGTCGGTATCACATTTCTAAACACTATACGTATCGCCTGCTCTGTATTCTTATTGGCAACTAGAGCATTTGTGGCAAAAAGAAAGCCTTGAAATGTAAGCATCCAGGAGATTCGGTTATTGATTAGGCTTAGTTCTCTTTCGAGTTGTCGCACAGCGATCTCGTAAAACTCCTTAGCGGATAATATTTTTTCTTGTTGCATATAGCTCTAACCATTTGCTTATATTCGAGATGTTTAAACCTTTTTTCTCCAAGGGTCGAACGCTCATCAGGTGCTGATGTCTAAAAATTTCAGCATAAGCTTTGTGAACTTTCTTACAATACACCCCTACTTTTAAAACATCCTCTAACTATGAATATTCATTTTGAGATAAGCAAATTCCAGAAATTTTGCTAATTTTAATAACTCAGAATTCCTAAAGATGGCTTCACGGATTTTTTATTAGAAATTGGGTGCTTCCAATCCTCCTTTAATGTCGAGATAGCCATATAACCCGATCAGAAGCGAACCAACACTAAAACCCAATCACAGAAACAGCTTTTCGCTTCTGCTCTGGCGTGACCTCGCTTATAACGCTGCAACGTCTTGGGGTCACTGTGACCAGAGATTTCTTGAATAGTTCAAGGGAGGTATCCCGGCGCTCGACATCTGCGTGAGGGCAGTTCGCCTAAACGAGTGGGTGCTGACTCCCTAACAGAAATGTCGGTATAGATCATTTTCTATATATTATTCAAAAATCCAAAGCAGAGATAGCATTTTGGGGTTTTTTGCATTAACCCCCGAAAAGGGGGATTCTAGAATTTGTTGTTGAATGGTACTTCACTCTTTTGATTAGTACGCGAACGGTGAAAGCTAGTCAGGGTGAAGAGTATCACTATTTCTTAGA
>NZ_NOLK01000020.1:0-80732 GCF_002245985.1 Nostoc sp. 'Peltigera membranacea cyanobiont' 232 | reverse complement strand
TCATTTCATTTTTTGAAACCTTTCTGAGAAGTATAAATATTATTTATGAAATAGGTAGCTTATCTTACTTTGTACTACGTAAGCTTGATTAGCAATCACTCTTTGGGAAAAACTTTTTGGTTTACTGATGATACAGTCTTCAAAAGCAAGTCGGGTAAAAAAATCTCATCTCATATTTTCCAGACCACATGGTTAGGTAGAGAAAAATCACAGAAAGGTATCATTACTGAATTAATAAGACAAGGTAAATTGTCTAAATATTTGCCGCCGTACAATACACGACACACATTCATTAACCATCAAATTAATGATGTAGGGATAGCCCCACACATTGTTAATGATTGGTGTGAACACAGCGAAAAAGTAAGCAAGCAATGCTATAGACAAACTGATGCTAGGGTTGTCCCAGGTTACGGGAAGTTAGCTACCAGTAATCAGCAAGTACAGCAACAATCTGAACTTGACCTACTTAAGGAACAGTTGAGACAACATCAAGAACAGATGGAAGAGATGAGAAAACTACTACAGGACAGAGATAACTTAAAATCGTAACGAAATCAAGACGTATTAGACCCTATCCTGCCAATAGTTTTTAGACTAATACTCCAACACTTTATGCCTAGCAATAAAATGCTAGTTTTTTTTCGTGATATCGGACATACCCCAGGAAAGCAACATTGCAGTCTTGGGGTATTGGTATGTCAGGTAACTAGTATTGAGGAATGTAGCTACAAGTCATAAAATTACCCAATAAAAAAAAGCGCTAAGTGAATGACGCTCAACAATCGCAAGTGATGACATTAAATGCTTGTCGTATACAAAGGCAATATTTCTTCCCTGTTCTCGCTTACTGCAACTTCTAGCTTGTAAACAGTAACTTGATAGACAAAATCCCCATCTTTATTAAATAATTTGTGTTTTCTATCAGCCAAACTGTAAGTTTCTAGTTGCCTATCATCACCTTTCTTAGTAAGTTCACCATTGAGTCTAAACTGTGCTTTTCTAGCTGAATATAGAAAGATTGCTAGAAATTTACAAACAGTAATTCCTTCCGGCAGGTCTGGCATCGAAGCAATATATTTGGCAATTTGTTTGTTTGTGCATCTTGCACTTATTTGCTCAAGCGTTAAGTCCGGCATTGCACCCATATTGTTTTCCCTGTTGAGGTGGAAAAGTCATTGACAACTTGCCCACCAAGTGTCAAGAGTACACCACACAGTAATATTTCATTACACGACCTCAGCACGTCTTGCCATTGCAAGAGCTTTAGACATATAAGATAGATGTAGATTCTTGCTCGGAAAGTTGAGCATTAGTTGAGCATCGTCAATGAGTAGTAATTTATACTAACTATTCATGCTCAAGCGCTGAAAGTAGGGTAGTTGAGCATTATTTGAGCATTTTTAAGGGAGTAAAGGCTAGAAGTATTGCTATTGAGTGATTAGCTGCATGGTTCATATCAAGCGCGTGGAACTTACCAACTTCAAATCCTTCGGTGGCACTACCTCAGTCCCTTTGCTGCCGGGGTGTACTGTCATATCTGGGCCAAATGGTTCGGGTAAGTCTAATATTCTCGATGCACTGCTATTTTGCCTCGGACTCTCCAGTTCTAAGGGAATGCGAGCCGATCGCCTGCCAGATTTGGTAAATAACACCCAAACGTCTAAAGGACGGGCTTCTATTGAAGCTAGCGTCACTGTAACGTTTGATTTGTCAGATGAAATCTCACACAAAGACACAAAGAGGCAAAGGGAGGAAGTAGAAGAGGCAGGGGAGGCAGGGGAAGCGGAGGAAGAACCAAAATCCGAAATCGTTCGACTGAGCGAAGCCGAAGGGAGCCGAAGTCCAAAATCGGCAGAGTGGAGTGTCACTAGAAGGCTGCGTGTCACTCACCAAGGAAGTTACACCTCGAATTACTATATCAATGGTGAAGCTTGCACGTTGACAGAATTGCATGGGGAATTAAGTAACCTGCGGGTTTATCCTGAAGGCTACAATGTGGTGCTGCAAGGGGATGTCACCAGTATTATCTCGATGAATGCGCGGGAACGACGGGAAATTATTGATGAATTGGCTGGGGTGGCGGCGTTCGATCGCAAAATCATCCAAGCCAAATCAACTTTAGATGAGGTGAAGGAAAAGGAAGATAGCTGTCGGATTATTGAAACAGAATTAACTGCACAGCGCGATCGCCTTTCTCAAGATCGGGCTAAAGCTGAGAGATATCAAAAGCTTCGCACGGAGTTTATTGCCAAACAATCCTGGGAAGCAGTTTTATCATGGCGATCGCTACAAGCACAACTTGAAAAGTTAGTTCACGAAATTCAAACAGGCGATCGCAATTCTAGTGAACTCTCAACTCAACTCACAAATCTAAATTCCGAAATCGTCCAAAAAACGGCTGAACTCGAACAACTCAATGCCCATGTCAAAGCATTGGGAGAAGATGAACTTTTGGCGGTACAATCTATCCTCGCCACTCAAGAAGCAGAACGAAAACAACTCCAGCGTCAGCTAACAGAATTAGAAACGACAACGCACGAAACCGCCAAACGTCTGACTCAAACTCAGCAAGAAATTCAAAAACACCGACATTCCCTAGAAGAAATTGCCAAAACCCAAATTGTAGAGACGCGATTCATCGCGTCTTCACAACAACAAAGAAACGAAGCGCACCAAGCCTTAGAAACCTCCCGCGAAGCCGCAGCCGAAATCGCCTCGGCTTCAGAAGCTTGGGTGCAGCAACAAACGGCATTCAACCGCCAAATTGAAACTCTGCTGCAAACTCTAGAACCACAACGCACAGAAAAAGCACAACTCACAGAACGCAATAATCAGTTACAGCAACTAATTTCAGAGCAAACTCAGTTAATTGAACGCGACGAACCGCTATTAGCTCAAAAACAAACTGAGTGTAGTCAAATTGAAACAGAATTTAACGCCTCTAGCGAACCCATCCAAAATTTAGCTCAAAATCTCTCAGCCACAGAACAAGAATTGCAAATCCAGCAGGAAACCCAAAAGCGGTTACTTTTTGAACAACGCGAAAAACAACGTCTGTTGGATAAAATCGAGGCGCAAGCCCAGGCACAGCAAGAAGTCCAAGGAACCCAGGCGAGTAAAGTTATTTTACAATCGGGAATGCCTGGACTTTGTGGCTTAGTTGTGCAGTTAGGAAAGGTGGAACCACGCCATCAGCTAGCTTTAGAAATGGCTGCTGGTGGACGTTTGGGACATATTGTGGTGGAAGATGATGGTATAGCCGCAGCCGGAATTGAATTGCTCAAACAGAAACGTGCCGGGAGAGCAACTTTTTTACCACTAAATAAAATTCACGCTCCGAAATTTACTCAAGATGCAACCCTGCGTTTTGCCAGTGGCTTCGTTAATTATGCTGTGAACTTAGTCGATTGCGATCGCCGTTACAAAGATGTATTTAGCTATGTTTTCGGTAACACAGTAGTATTTGCCAGCCTTGAGGCAGCGCGGAAAAATTTAGGATTGTATCGCATCGTCACCTTAGACGGCGAACTTCTGGAAACTAGCGGTGCAATGACTGGTGGTAGCAATACCCAACGCTCGGCGTTGCGGTTTAACAATGCAGAAGCGGCGGAATCTGATGAAGCGATCGCTTTAAGAAGTCGTTTGGTGGATATTGAGCGGGTTTTAGAGCGTTGTACGGAAGCGATCGCTACTTTGTCAGTCAGAAGCAAAAAACTGACGCAGGAACTCGCAGAAGCACGACAGGCGAGGCGCGAACAGCAGTTGCAATTGGAACAGTTGCAGAAAGACATTAAGAATTTAACAACGCAATTAGAGGGGACGCGATCGCAACTTGCCCAAAACAGCGAAAAGTTAGCCACTGCTCAATCCCGTCTGGAAATTTTAGATCGGGAATTACCAGGACAAGAAACTCAGTTGCAACAATTGCGACACGCTTTAGCAGAGTTAGAAGCATCCCAAACTCCCAGTGAATGGCAACAAATCCAAGCGACAATTAAAATTCAAGAGCAACAATTACAACAACGCGAGACAGCATTACGCGAAGCTGAACAAAGATTAAAAAATTTGGAAAATCAGCAACAGCGATCGCAAGAAAAAATCCAAGAAGCAGAGACACGCATCGCAGAATACGAAACCCAACAAATCACTTGTAGAGACGCGATTCATCGCGTCTTGAGCCAAATCACAACGATAGACGACCAAATCACCCAAACCCGTTTATCGTTGACTCAAATGGAGCAAAATTTAGGCGAAGAGAAACAAAAACGCGACACTACAGAACTAGAAGTGCGATCGCACCTTTTGCGCCAGCAACAATTGCAATGGGAAATCGAAAAACTCAAAGAAACTCAAGAGAAGCGGCGGGAGGAACTAATTGCACTGCAAAGCCAGTTGCGGGATATGGGGGCAGAATTACCAAATCCTTTACCAGAGGTTCCAGATAAGGTAGATTTGGAAGAATTGCAGAAAGAATTGCGATCGCTTACCAAACGCTTACAGGCAATGGAACCTGTTAATATGCTGGCGTTGGAAGAATACGAACGCACTCAAAACCGCCTCCAAGAACTCACACAAAAATTAGAAACACTAGAAGGGGAACGCACCGAATTACTTTTGCGGATTGAAAATTTTACCACATTGCGGCAACTTGCCTTTAAAGAAGCGTTCGATGCAGTCAACGAAAACTTTCAATCGATTTTTGCCATTCTTTCAGACGGTGACGGCTATTTGCAACTCGAAAATCCCGAAGATCCCTTTAGCAGTGGACTAAATTTAGTCGCGCACCCCAAAGGTAAACCCGTACAACGCCTAGCTTCCATGTCTGGGGGAGAAAAATCACTTACAGCCTTGAGCTTTATCTTTGCTCTCCAACGCTATCGCCCATCGCCATTTTACGCCTTTGACGAAGTGGATATGTTCTTAGATGGAGCAAACGTAGAACGATTAGCTAGAATGATTAAGCAACAATCACAACAAGCGCAATTTATAGTTGTGAGTTTGCGCCGTCCGATGATAGAATCAGCCGAACGCACAATTGGCGTTACTCAAGCACGAGGAGCTTACACTCAAGTTTTGGGGATTAAGTTACAATCATCCAATACATCTGCTTGAGTTTTTGTTAATAATAGTGTATGGATAAACCGGATTCGAGATCAGGACTCGGTATAGAATGACCTCCGAACAGATAATTAGGCGTTCCGACATATTAAATACCCAGGTGATTACCCGCGACAACGGTAAGCGGCTAGGCATCATCAGTCAAGTCTGGGTAGATATAGATCAACGAGAGGTTGTGGCTCTTGGTTTGCGAGACAGCCTGATCTCCATTTCGGGCATACCGCGCTACATGTACCTCAACAACATCAGCCAAATTGGTGATGTCATCTTAGTTGATAACGAAGATGTAATTGAAGATATTGAAGTTGAATCTCTCAGCAATCTGATTAACTGGGAAGTAATTACAGAAACAGGTGAAGTATTAGGCAAAGTTCGGGGCTTCAAATTCAACGGCGAAACCGGGAAGCTTAACTCTATAGTCATCGCTTCTTTAGGAATCCCCCAAATTCCCGACCAATTTTTGAGTACTTACGAGTTCTCAGTAGATGAAATTGTCAGTACTGGCCCCAATCGGTTGATTGTATTTGAGGGAGCCGAAGAACGGGTGAATCAGTTGACAACTGGTTTACTAGAGCGTTTGGGTATCGGCAAAGCGCCGTGGGAAAGGGATGCAGAAGAAGAAGGATACGGCTATACTCCACCCCGGACAATTGCAGCACCCAATCAACTTCCTAGCGGAGTGCCATTGCAGCCACCTAAGCAGAGAGTTCGCGCCCCCGAACCCGTAGCGCGGGAAGAGGAATGGACAGAAGACTATGTGGAAGAGGAAAGGCCACAGCGTCAGGTAATGAAGGCGCGGCAGTATGAGTCTATTCAATACGAAGAAGACGAGGAAGAAGATAACTGGAGTGAAGCAACAGGTAGCGACAGGTATCAACAACCGCAGCCGCTAAAGTATGAAGCCAAGCCTTACAGCAAGCCTTATGTTGATGAATACGATGATTATGACGACGTAGATGGCGATGCTTGGGAAGATGAGCCGAAGCCTGTGAATATTCCTAAGAAAGTTAAGGAAAGGCAGCCAGAATACGAAGAAGAAGGCGGATATTAACTAATTCGTAATTAAACCGGAAAATTACGAAATATTTTAAGATTGATTCAGCTCTTTCCTTGCTTACAAGGAGGGAGCTAATTTTTTTGGATAAGTGAGGGATGGGAGTGTACGAAGCGATAATCTTTGCCTGCTGAAGTATTGGCTCAAAAAACTTCCTAACGTGGTCAAATACCCATTACCACTGAGGATTTGCCATAATTAATGCCGTCGCCTGAGAGCTATCTAATGGATGGGAAAAAAAATATCCCTGCCCATATTCACAGTTTAAGTTTCTCAAAAGCGCTAGTTGCTCTTTTGTCTCCACCCCTTCGGCGGTCACATTCACACCTAATTTGTGTGCCAATGTAATAATTGTCTGAACAATATCTAAGTTTCCACGATCAAAAATGCTCCCACTAACAAAAGAGCGGTCTATCTTCAACTGATTAATTGGAAAGTGGTGGAGACGACCTAATGAGGAATAGCCCGTACCGAAGTCGTCAATTGCCAACTTAATTCCTAAATTTCTTAGTTGCTTTAGCCTGATGATAGCTTTATCATCGTTTTCCATAATTACGCCTTCTGTAATCTCCAGCGTCAAATTCGGCGCGGTGAGTCCAGTGTCTTGTAGAACTTTATTGATGTGCGCCACCAAGTTTTCTTCACCGAACCTAGTAGTACAAAGATTGATACTAATGGTCAAGGGAGACTCAGCTAGATCCCCACAGCTAGAGGAGAATTGCTCTTGCCACTGCTGTATCTGACCACATGCCTCATACAAGACCCACTGCTCAATAGGGATAATTAGCCCGGTTTCTTGGGCAATTGACATGAAATACCCTGGTAAAACAATGCCGTGTTTTGGATGTAGCCAGCGCACAAGCGCTTCAAAACCAGTTATTCTACCGGAACTGAGTGACACTATCGGTTGATAATAAACCCGAAACTCTTGAAGCTCAATGGCTCGGCGCAGCTCGTTAATCAACTCCAAGTGTGCCATTGCTTGAATATGCATGTCAGTGTTAAAAATCTCATAGCACGCCCTGCCTTGTGCCTTAGCTCGGTACATCGCAATATCGGCATCACGCAAGTAATCTTCTGGTTGTTCACAACCTGTTATGCTTAAAGCAATGCCAATACTCGCTGTAGTAGACACTTCGTGCCCGTCTAGAACCACAGGAAGTGCCAGATTTTTTTGTATTCGCTCAACAACCGCTACCACTTCTAATACATCTCTAATTCCCACTAGCAAGACAATAAACTCGTCTCCTCCCAGCCGTGCAGCTATATCTATAGAGCGCAAGCATTCTTGAAGCCTTTGAGCAACCGTAAGCAGTAATTGATCTCCAAATGTGTGTCCCAGACTGTCATTGATCACCTTGAAGCGATCTAGGTCTAGAAACAAGACAGCAAATAGATACTCTGAATGCCGTTTGGAATAATTGACCGCATCTTCTAAGCGGTTCATAAATAAAGCGCGGTTTGGGAGTCCCGTTAGGACATCGTGAAACGCAAGGTGTAGCAGTTGTGACTTGGCTCGTTTATGCTCTGTAATTTCACTCAGCAATTGCTGATTTGCTTTTGCCAGTTCCACTGTGCGTTTTGCCACTTGTTCTTGTGCTTGTTTAGCTTCGCTGATATTACGCAGCAACCAACGCCAGCCTACCAACTTTTCTTGTGAGTCATACACTGGAGATGCCCTGATACTAGCAGGAAAGGGGGTATCCACCCGTGGCTTTATCTCAATTACGCAGTCCTCTATCTCCTGCGAATTATTTATCAGGCAGCTAAATATCTGGCGGTCTTGTTGAGCAATAAACAGAATTAATGGTTTACCTACCAGATATTTTTGTCTCACAGAGAGCATAGTTTCTGCTGCATAGTTAGCCTCTAGGATCTTCCCGACGGTATTAGTTACCAAGTAACCATCCGGCGCAAAATCGAATAATTCTTGGTAACGCTGGCGTTCTTTCTCTGCTTCCGATCTTGTTACCTCTAGCTCCTCGGAGGCAGCCAATAGTTCTTCCATTGCCATTTGGAGTTCATCGAAAGCTGCTATTATTAGCTCTTGTTGTGAGTTCGGTTGAGTTGCAGTGCGCTGCCATATTCCTCGTACCCGCGATCGCAATTCCTCTATCTGCTGGCTAAAGTTATCTACATCCATGTTGCTTGAGCCACAAAACTATGAAGCGTGGGTGTAAGTAATAGTTAAAGCAAAATACTAGTATCAATAAATACTAAAAATCTGGCATCTATAGTAGGGTATACTTTTAGTATTTATACTAATTTTTTGTGTGTATCGTTATTTATACCTGAGTGCTACAACAGTTTGTAACTAATTAGTGAACTGTTCAGAAACTCACCAAAAACTGTTAGCGTCAAACAAAGTAAAATATCGCTGTGGACTTTCGAGCTTGAAAACCCGTTCTAATTACTGGCAACTGCTGCCTTATATCCGCCTCCAGTGGAAAACCATCGCCAAGGGACTTATTGGTATCTTGGGATACGTGCTGGCGACATTAGTGTTGATAAATCTTGCCGGTAAATTGGCAATTCCCTTTGCACAGGGTAATGTAGTAGCGATCGCTCAAATAACTGGCAGTTGTGCTTTAATCTTTCTTGTCAGAGGCTTGTTTCAGTCTATACAAGATATGTACATGGCGAAAGCTTCCTTGAGAATTGCTTTTCATCTCCGCCAGCAAGTCTACGCGCATCTTCAAAAGCTAAATCTCAGCTTTTTTGAAACCGCAAAAGCAGGTGATTTATCTTACCGCCTCACCGAAGATGTTGACCGGGTTGGGGAAGTCGTCAATAAAGGATTTCACGACTTTATCCCCTGCATTTTGCAGTTGTTGGCAATTCCGATTTACATGATTTACCTGAATTGGCAACTGACATTAGCAACAGTCATAGTTGCGCCCCTGATGGGTATTTTAGTTGGCTGGTTTGGCGAACGGTTACGCAAGTATTCCTTAAAAAGTCAAAATCGCGTGTCGGGTTTATCAGCCATACTCGCGGAAGTTTTCAACGGTATTCGTTTGGTACAGGCTTTTGCTGCTGAAAATTATGAAATCGCCCGCTTTGGCCATGAAGCAGAACGCAGTCTCAAAGCCAAATACTCAGCCGAACGCCTGAAAGCAATTCAAATTCCCATCATCGGATTTTTGGAAGCCTTAAGTGCGTTATCGTTATTGATTGTGGGAGCGTGGCAAATTTCCCAAGGTAACTTGACAGTGGCAAATTTTTTCAGTTATTTGGCGGCGGCGGCGCTGTTAATCGATCCCATTGGTCATACTACTAACAATTACAACGAATTTAAGCAGGGTGAAGCATCTGTTGACCGCGTTTTTGAATTGATGGCAATTCAGCCGACGGTGATTGAAAAGATCAATGCGATCGCTCTCCCCCCAGTCAATGGCAAAGTAGAATATCGTCATATTTCCTTTGCCTATAAGCCAGGTGAACCCGTATTAAAAGATATCAGTTTATTGGTATCACCAGGTGAAGCGATCGCTCTTGTGGGTGCTTCTGGTGCTGGTAAAACCACATTTGTCAACCTTCTCCCCCGCTTTTACGACCCCGAAGCTGGTCAAATTTTCATTGACGGTGTTGATATTCGGGATGTGAAGCTGCATAGTCTCCGGCGACAAATTGGGATTGTTCCTCAAGAAACCATCATGTTTTCGGGGACAATTACCCAAAATATCGCCTTTGGCCAAAAAGCTTTTGACATGGAAGCAGTGAAAGAGGCAGCGAAAATTGCTAATGCTCATCAATTTATTAGCCAACTGCCAGAAGGTTATCAGACTTGGGTAGGCGAACGTGGGGTAAACTTATCAGGAGGACAAAGACAAAGAATTGCGATCGCTCGTGCTGTTCTGCTCAATCCCCAAATCTTGATTCTTGATGAGGCAACATCAGCATTAGATTCCGAATCAGAAGCACTGGTACAGGAAGCGCTAGAAAGATTGATGCAAAAACGCACAGTATTTATTATTGCCCATCGTTTATCGACCGTGAGAAGGTGCGATCGTATTTTAGTTCTCGAACAGGGACAAATTGTTGAATCAGGAACCCATGAAGAATTATTAGCCCTAGAGCATCGCTACGCGCGGTTTTATGCCCAGCAATTTAGTTAGGATTAGAGAAGAGGCAGAAGGTTAAGGAAAAGTAGAACTGAAGACTTTAATACCCAAACTTAATAATTTGAAAATTTTGTATCAAAATTATCGGAAATCAAAGGGTTTAAGACCCCTACCTCTACAGGTAGCATCATTTTCAGTCGGGGTTTAAATCCCCGTACTTCGGCTACGCTCAGTAACCGTCTGAAAATGTCTAAAATGCTTGAATTTTGAATTTTGAATTTTGAATTGTTAATCCTCTTTCCTCTCTCTGCGTCCTATGGTGTACACACAAATAATTTAATTACCCCAAATCCCATTTTGTCGGGTGTGTTATGCCAGAGGCTAACGCACCATCCTAGTACTAGCTGAAACCGCTACTTTTATCTTCGATTTCAAAAGTTTGTGTTTGATTGACTTTTTTGGTTGATTACTTTGTCCTGGTGTCACATATTCGATTGCGAGATTGATGGTACTTTATGTTTGCACCAACTCCTTTATCCCAACCGCGATATAAGCTATGACACTCAATTTATATTTCCTGCGACATGGAGAAACTACTTTTAGTCAAAGTGGTAATTTCTGCGGTGAAACTGATGCGGAGTTGACAACAGAGGGGATGCAGATGGCATCCGGTTTTGCCGATGTTTATCAAAAATTGAAGTGGTCAGCAGTTTATGTTAGCCCGATGAAGCGCACAATTGCAACTGCCAAGCCATTTTGTGATGCTATCGGTATGGATATGCAGTTGCGTGACGGACTTAGAGAAGGTAGTTACGGCGAATGGGAAACTAAGAGTAAATCCTTTGCTGAAGAGAATTACGCAGAAAACTATGTAAAATGGTTGACAGAACCCGCTTGGAATGCACCACTAGGTGGAGAAACTGCGGTAGATATTGCTAACCGTTCTATGCCTGTAATTGCTGAAATTCAAGAAAAACATCTCCAAGGTAATGTTTTAGTAGTTTCCCATAAAGCCACGATTCGGATTATGCTTTGCAGTTTACTGGGAATCGATTTGGGACGCTATCGCTATCGGGTGAATATTTTGGTCGCGTCGGTAAGTATGGTTAAATTTGATGTTAATGGCCCTTTGTTAGAAATATTAGGCGATCGTCATCATATACCCGATCGTATTCGCTTTCGTCCGGGAACATAATTGGCAAAAAGTTTTGTTATGAGTGGGATGCAAGCCGGGTTTGACATAACTTGCGAAGAAAGGATAGCAGCCTTTCAAAAAGCTTATAATATCATGTCCGGCAAATTACTTGTGATATGTCATTGCG
This sequence comes from Nostoc sp. 'Peltigera membranacea cyanobiont' 232, assembly GCF_002245985.1. Classification (NCBI taxonomy): domain Bacteria; kingdom Bacillati; phylum Cyanobacteriota; class Cyanophyceae; order Nostocales; family Nostocaceae; genus Nostoc; species Nostoc sp. 'Peltigera membranacea cyanobiont' 232. Next base: position 69,171 of record NZ_NOLK01000020.1, on the reverse strand, counting down.
AGTGCAACGAAGTGGAAGGAAGCAATCGCAAGACTTTTAGGATTGCTTCACTTCGGAGACGCTACGCGAACGGGAACGCCAAGGGCGAACGCAATGACAATTGTTTAACCGGACATGATATAACCGGAAGTCCTAGAGACGTTGTAATGCAACGTCTCTTATTAGATTATTCGTCGTGTCAACAGCCTGTTGCGATGAAAAAGAAAATAGGTGTAATTTTACTATTTCCTAGACTGAATTGCCTGGATTAACTCATAGAAAGGTTGCCAATTATCTTCTTGAGCAATTGATTCCCAAATAGACTCAATCACAGGTCTTAATAATGCCGTTTTTGGATTATGAACAGCTAGAGTTTTGGCAATTACATCGGTGCTATTACTATCAAAATCATTCAAGATTTTATGGTATAAAATACACCAATCATCAAAAATTCTTGACGCACCCGGTACTGGAACAATATCTGAACTATTCATCACAAAACCTGGTTCATCTCGCCATTTCGATGAAAAAGTCCGAGCCATCTCATAAAAGAATTGGTGATAACCAACCTGGCTCTCTTTCAAAAATTCAATCGTTAGATTCAATAGTCCCAATGCTTTTGGATACGGCAAATCCTCAAAACCCAACTTTTTCAACATCAAAGAACTGTATTCAGCTTCATAATACTCATCAAATCTAGCTAATGCAGCTTCCATTTTGCCTTTATCAATAATCGCCTTTAAAGGTTCCTGGAGCATTTGCAAATTCAAGTGACAAATACTTGGTTGATTCCCATAACAATAGCGTCCATAATAGTCAAAATATGCAGCTATAAAGGATGGGTTATAAGTCGGGATAAACGCATAAGGGCCATAGTCAAAACTCTCTCCAGTAATCGACATATTGTCAGTATTCAAGACTGCATGACAAAAGCCCGCCGCCATCCACTGCGCTACTAGTTCTGCAACCCGTTTAACTAATTCGGCGTAAAACAGAACATATTTATCTTCTTCACTACTTAAGTGTTGATAATACTGCTCAATTACGTGGTCTAATAACTTCTTAGTTAAATCTGGACGCTGGAAATAATGCAGTCGCTCAAAAGTACCAAACCGAATATGAGAACTGCTCATTCTAATCATCACAGATGAGCGGGTAGGTGAAGGTTCATCGCCTCGCCACAGAGGTAAACCTGTTTCAATCATGCTCAAACAGCGCGAGGTTCGTACACCCAAGTGGTGTAATGCTTCCGCAGCCAGAACTTCCCGCACCCCACCTTTGAGCGTCAGCATACCATCGCCACCACGGGAGTAAGGTGTTCTTCCAGAGCCTTTTGTGCCAAAATCGTACAATTCGCCATCAGTGGCGCGGACTTGCCCATAGAGAAAGCCTCTACCATCACCTAACTGTCTGTTATATTCACCAAATTGATAGCCGTGGTAACGTAGTGCTAACAAGGGTTTACGCCCCTGAAACTTGCCAAAAGCTGTGATGAAATCTTCGTCTTTGACTACTTGGGGGTCTAGACCCAAAAGAGGTAATAGTGCATCGTTACGCCAGCGCAAGAGGTGTTGGGGAAATTCCTCTGCTCCAACCTCGTCGTAGTAGTCATCGCCTAGAGATTCCAAGGCGCTTTCGTAGTTGAGGGAGAGAAAAGGATTGCTAGAATTTTTGTAGTTTGGGGTTTCAGCCAGAGTCATTACGAGCAAAGCTTAATTCATTCTTCCCTTAATACTACCTCTGGCTTCAACATCAGCATAGACGCAAAAAGCGACCCATATCTAAAATATGGCAGCGCCACCATCAAAATGTAGAGCGCATAATGAATAAAGTTTTGCAGTTACAGAAAAAATTAACTCAATTAGCTATTTTAGAGGCTACATTTGAGGTTTTTGGTTCAGAATCACACCAATATCAATTAAAACCTTGCTTGAGTAACAAAGAGATTCAAGTGTTTGAATCTAGATATAATATTACGCTACCAAGTGAATATAAAAACTTTCTGTTAGAAATTGGTAATGGTGGTGCAGGGACAGGATATGGCTTATCTGGACTATCGGTAATTGAATTTGAAGATATTATTATAGAAAAACTATACCAAGAAAAGTACAAAATTCTCTCTAAACCATTTCCTTTAATAAAAGGATGGAATAATTTGGATTTAATTGTCAAGAATAATACAGGTTTTGTTATTAACAATGACGCTTATTTCGATGATAAGTTTATTCAAGGCACTCTCACCATGACAAATTATGGTTGTGGAATTTATGGGATGTTAGTTATTACTGGGGATCAATCAGGAAAAATCTGGATAGATGACCGGACTAATGATAATGGGATATATCCTGCCTCTTTAAGTTTTTGTCATGCTTTCCATGACACTGACCCTGATGATTTGTATCCAAATAACGATGAGGAGCAGCCTTTGAGTTTTTATGATTGGTATGAAGACTGGCTTAAGCGAAGTTTACATCAAATTCGCCAGTCTTTGGAAACTTAACCTTAATTAAATCAAACTGAGTTTTTTACTTTTTCATTGGTTCTGATGGTGGTTGAGTAATACCTACTGAGTTTGATGTTGGTTGTGATGCCTGTGAAGATAGAATTTGTTTTACTTGCTGGTTATAAGTTTGTAAAATTGATTGAACCTGTTTTTGTTGAGCTTGATTCAAATCCAAAGTTTTTAACACTATCCTGATTCTCTGACGGGATTGCAGTGCTGCCTTAAATTTAGTATCTTGGGATGGATTTAATAGAGCCTCAATATCCTTATCTCTTTGCTGGCGGGCTAACTGGATTTGTAGACGCTGTTGCTTTGTGATATTAATTTTTTGGTGTGCTGGAGGACTATTCTGAGTTGTTAAGGCTGGTTGTGTAACTGGGGAAGTTGGAACTGGTGCTGCTAATACAACTCCGTGTAATATGGTAGCAAAAGCGAAGATAGTAGAAAATACAGATAAGCGCTTTATAGAATTAATGGACATTTTGAAAAACTCCTCAATCATCTAAAAAATACACCCATTGGCTCATTAGCCAGAGAGCGAACAAATATTACTCTCGCATTTGCTTGTGGAGTTGTTGTGTATTTATTATGGATTTAATATGAATTTCTAGATGCTGCAAACTCATGTCTCAAATTTGTTAATTAGCTGTGTATAAATAAACATAATACACAGATACTTAATTTCTCAAATAAATCCGGTATTTATCCAATATTATAAAAAATATGCTTAAAATTTTGGTGCTTGCCACTTAGGATTTGTAAGACTTGTCATAATATGATCTTCCCATTGTCCATTAATTAACAAATAGTCTCTAGCATATCCTTCAATGACAAAATCGAGTCTTTTTAAGACATTGCCACTGCGCCGATTGTGAGGCATATAATTAGCCATAACTCGGTGAAAATTTAACTCTTGAAAGAGATATTCAGTTGCGGCTTTTAGCCCTTCTGTCATATATCCTTTACCTTGTTTACTTTCCGCAAGGCTATATCCCACGTAGCAAAAATGAGCGGCTCCTCGGACAAAATTGCTAAAATTGACCGTTCCAATAATTACAGTAGGATTTTTTTTGGTAAAAATAAATAGCTTTAATGATTGCCCATTAAGAAATTCTAAAAAACTATTCTCTATCTGATATTGCCAATATTCTTCAGTGAAAAAACCATCAGCCCATAGAGGGTAGAATGGAGTGAGATAGGTTTTGTTATAAATGAAGTATTTGAGAATTTGGGGTATATCTTCATGAATCGCCACTCGTAATAATAGGCGATCGCTAGTAATTAGTGGCAGTTCTGATATCATAATCGACGGGATCTATTCCCAGCACATTCTCTAAATTTTATAAATTCTCTCATACCTACGGTTTAGCAGCAGCAGTTAAAGGGGAATCTCACCTCTTTACTCAGAAATTTTTTGCCCACTGCCCTGTACAATAAACAGCGTAAGTACTTTTACTGCTAATCTGCCATTCCACCAAAATCTTGATAAGCTGATGTCTAATATCTAGAGCGCAAGGATTGAGAGCCAATGGGTGATAAAGCACAGTACACGGCATAACTTCGATAAAATCGCTTTGCCCAAACGCTGTACCGCAGGAAATTCAACCAAAAGACAGTTCAAGATTCAACCCAGTCTACAAGAAGGATAGTGATGTGGTGGGAATACGCTACGATTGGCAGGAATTAGAGATTCGGGCGATATACAACACGCCATTGCTAGAGCTTATTTATCAAGCTGCTAGCGTGCATCGCCAATATCATGACCCAACAAAAATACAAGTTTGTAAGCTTATATCTATTAAAACGGGGGGTTGTCCAGAAGATTGTAGTTACTGTGCCCAATCTTCCCGCTATAAAACAGAAGTAAAGGCACAAGCACTCCTAGAAAAGGAAACGGTAGTTAACATCGCCCAGAAAGCTAAAGAAACTGGTGTTAGCCGCATCTGCATGGGTGCTGCTTGGCGCGAAGTCCGGGATAACTCGCAATTTGAGGAAGTCCTGGAAATGGTCAAGGATGTAACCGCAATGGGTTTAGAAGTGTGCTGCACTCTGGGTATGTTGACGGCAAATCAAGCCAGGAAACTGGAAGAAGCGGGACTTTACGCCTACAACCATAACTTAGATACCTCGCAGGAATATTACAACACAATTATTACCACGAGAACTTATAGCGATCGCTTAAATACAATCGAGAATGTCCGTCAGACTAATGTTACCGTATGTTCCGGTGGTATCCTTGGTTTAGGCGAAACTGTTGATGACCGGGTTGGAATGTTACAAACTCTGGCAAACTTACATCCGCATCCAGAGTCAGTGCCAATTAATATTCTTTCACAAGTACCGGGCACACCTTTAGAAAATCAGCCTGATGTCCCCATTTGGGATATTGTGCGGATGATTGCTACAGCTAGAATTTTAATGCCAGCTTCTGATGTGCGTCTTAGTGCTGGTAGGGCTAGACTTTCTGAAGTTGAACAAGCTTTTTGCTTTATGGCAGGAGCCAATTCTATATTTTCCAGCGACGACAACAAAATGTTGACGGTGACAACTCCCTGTCCCGATTACGATACTGACCGAGAAATGCTGAATTTACTTGGTTTAGGGATGCGTCCGCCTTCCCAAAGACAGGAGAAGTTAGCAAGTCCGGCAGTTGTAGATAGATAAATATCTTCAATCAGGGATGGGTGTCTCACCCGTCCCTAACCGAGGGCAGGCAAGATGCCCGCCCCACAAGAGTCTTAGTTAAATTATCTTGGCAGTCCGCAGACCGAACAACAGACCGACAGACAAACCAAAGAACAAAGCTAAAAAGCCGATGTAAGCTGCAATTGCAAACATTTATTTTTCTCCACAATACTTCCTAAATATATTGAATCATTAGTTGTTGGGCATTAGGCATTGGAAAACTCTTCCCCAGTGACCACTCCCCAGCCCCCAATCCCCCAGATTGCGATAGAATACAGCCCACGGGCGCTTGTTTGGGGTTGAGGAATGACTTCTGTAATTAATGTAAATTTACCAGAGCAGTCTTATGAGATTGCGATAACTTCGTTAAGCTGCGCTAACGCATCTTCGAGTTTAGATCAACTCGGTCAAAAGATGGCCAATCTGAAGCTAGGCAAGAAGATACTGCTGGTTTCTAATCCGACGATTTTTAAGCATTATGGCGAAAGAGCAATTACATCTCTCACATCTGCTGGATTTGAAGTTGCTAGCTGCACCTTACCACCTGGTGAACGCTATAAAACCCTCAATTCCATCCAAAAGCTCTACGATGTAGCCTTAGAAAACCGCCTAGAACGTTCTGCTACTATGGTGGCTTTGGGCGGAGGTGTGATTGGCGATATGACTGGCTTTGCCGCCGCAACCTGGCTGCGTGGCATTAATGTTGTCCAAGTGCCTACAACTCTCCTGGCGATGGTAGATTCGGCAATTGGTGGCAAAACTGGCGTAAATCATCCCCACGGTAAAAACTTAATTGGGGCATTTCATCAACCGCGCTTGGTTTTGATTGACCCAGATGTTTTAAAAACCCTTCCCATGCGAGAGTTTCGGGCAGGCATGGCAGAAGTTATTAAGTACGGTGTAATTTGGGATGCTGAATTATTTGCCCAGTTGGAAGCAAGTAAACGCCTCGACCAACTCCGTTATGTAAAACCTGAGCTAATAAGCAGCATATTAACGCGCTCTTGTCAAGCTAAAGCCGATGTTGTTAGCAAAGATGAAAAAGAAGGCGGATTACGGGCAATTCTTAACTATGGACATACCATCGGTCATGCAGTGGAAAGCTTGACTGGTTATCGTTTAGTGAATCACGGTGAAGCAGTGGCTATTGGCATGGTAGCAGCCGGTCAAATTGCCGTGGACTTGGGAATGTGGCAAAAAGAAGACACTGAACGTCAAAATGCTTTAATTCAAAAAACAGGTTTACCGACTCAGTTACCATCTGGGGTGGATATCGAAGCCATTATTGAGGCGTTGCAGTTAGATAAGAAAGTCAAAGCAGGAAAAGTGCGATTTGTTTTACCAACAGAGATTGGTGTAGTTACAGTTACCGACGAAGTGCCATCTGATATCATTCGCCAAGTGTTGCGAGGAATGTGAACAATATAAAAATTATTTGCTCTATCCTTCAATTACGAATTACGAATTATTGAGCCATGATACTCCAAGCCAAAAATCAATTAACCTTGCAAGAGTTCCTAAATCTTCCACCCGGCGAAGGAGATATAACTTATGAACTTGTTGATGGCCAAGCAATTTCTAAGATATCACCAAAATTTTTTCACGCAAAACTTACCCGTGTTCTTCTCAATTTGATTGAGCAATCATGTGAAGGTAAAGGAGAAGTTTGCCCGGAATGGTCTGTTGCATTAACTCGTCGGGGGCGAGATTGGGTACCAACACCAGATATTTTGTACATCTCTTATGAACGTTTACCCACTAACTGGGATGACAACGAAGCTTGTCCTGTTCCTCCTGATTTGGTGATTGAGATTATTTCGCCCGGACAAACTTTTGGAGAAATGGCAGCTAAAACCAAAAACTATTTGGATGCTAAAGTTCTACAGGTGTGGGTGGTAGATAGTAAAGCCAGAAGTATTACTGTTTTTTATCCAGATGCAGCACCACAAACTTATATGGGAGACGAATTACTCACAGATTCCCTATTTGAGGGACTGGAATTTACTGTTGAGCAGGTGTTTCAAAAGGCGAAAATACCATTAGATGCCGAATAGCACACTTTTTGCGTCTAACACAATTTGACGCATATCATTTTTATTGCCTGCTTGATATTGAGAAATGAATTCATCAATATCTATAATGCTTCTTCCTGTACTTTCATGCGTGTGTAAGCATAGCTCATCGTAGACATCGTTAGGAATTATATCTTCAACAAATCCGGTCATAACCACAAGATATGTAAGTTGCTCAGGTTGACTACCGTAATAATCAGACTGGATGACTTTCACAAGTTTTAATTCTCCCAGAGTTACTCCTACCTCCTCCATAACCTCACGTTTTGCAGTTTCCTCACAGTTAATTTCGCCTATCTGCACATGTCCCCCAGGAAGGTCAATACCACGGTCAAGGAGAGGGCATACAATTAAACCATCCTTGGTAAAAGGTACGACTAGAACACTCGTTATCTTTTCAAAGGCAGGTAAACATGAACTGCCAATATCTACAAAATTGAATTTTTGCCCTGTTTGGATGACAGTCTTTCTGAAATCCTTCTCACTCATTGGCTTAATTTCTGCTATTTAATATAGTTATCTCGTAATTTTCAAGTTGTTATATCACAACTTCAACCTCTCTAGCGAAATTGCCGAGATAAATTCTAATTTGAGCTATTTACAGCAGCTTTTATTTATTTAAACCACACGATGAAGGCGCTTTTGTTTGCCTTTGTTCATCTCAATGTCCACCGTAATATCAAGCGGCAGCTTTTGCTACTCAAACTTCTATCTACCTGAGATTTTCATATTTTTAATCAGCAACGTCCTACTTTTGAAACTGCGGTTCTTTTTGCGGTTGCTGCTGGCTATTTGTTGGTTGCAGTTTCTGAAATAAAGCTGGTGGCGTAGCTTTACGGAATGCACCACAGTAGTGCATAGTCATAACTGCTTTAAAAGCCCAATGTTCTGTTGGTACATCACTAAAGGGATTCGGCAAAGTTTCTGCTTGATTTTGGATACAAGCATTCAAAATTTGATTCGATTTTGCTGGAGTGTCGGTAGTAGGTTCTTGAGATTTAACAGGAGAAACAAAGCTAGTAGTAGCTAGCACTACAACTGTTACCAGAAGTTTGTAGTTCATAATTTTAGTTTTATAGGGATGAAACTCTACCCTATGTTAGTTCCCAGGCTGTTGCCCAGGAACTAGAATAACCTAAGCGTTAGAAAACATGGTAAGCATTACTAATAGAACAGTTAATGCACCGATCCAAAGAGCTAACGATCCCCAACTAACTGAATCTTTTTGTACTCTTTGCCAGAAATTGGTAACTAAGTTATTCCGAATTGCCATTTTATAACCTCCAATTTTTATTAAATTTGAACTGACTCAAGGCATTAAGCTTGCATTGAGTAAAGAAAACTTCATCTTTGGGAGTATCAGCCTTTATTTGCTAATTCCCAGAGACTAACCAACAAAGATTTAAATTAATTAATGCAGTGATGTTTACGATAATGCTTATGTCTTAATGCATTACCGATCTAAAAAACGAACAAAAGTTTACAAAAAGATATTTGTTCATGCTTAACTTGATTTTCCCATACGTAACTGTTGACACTCCGAAATTTTGTGATTTTGAGAGAATTCTTAACGTTGTCTTAACCCCGTATAAAACTTAGTGTTTTTTAAATCAAGAACTACTTAAATACTGACTCTATTTCACTTTCACTCGTGATTTATCTAGACTTGAAAATAAACACAACTAAGAGGCAATACTTCTCGGTTAAGGGGAAAAGGGGAAAGGGAAAAGGGAAAGAAAAAACCTTTAACCCTTACCCTTTACCCTTTTCCCCAAACCCGATTCCGAGTTAAAAATGCTTAACCGAGCAGTATTGAACTAAGAGGTTGTTTGAAAAGTAGTCGGCTGTGATATTAGGCACTTATTGATCCCCCCTAGCCCACGCCAGTCGCTCATGGGGGAAACCCAAGTGGGGCACGTGGCGTGGATTTAGGGGGATCTAAAAGTATTTGATACATCACCAAGGACTTTTCAAACATCCTCTAAGAGTGAAATGGTAGGTAAATAATGGTGCAACAAATAAGGCCATTAAAAATTACTACTCGCGCTGAACGCGATCGCCTACACGGACTCAAAATGATTTATAAGCCGAAGTATCTCCGCTTCTTTCAAGCAAGATTTGAGTCGCAGTAAAGGGGCATTGGGAATTGGGCATCGATCAATAGTTCTTCTTCCCTTGCCCCCTGCTCCCTTGCCCCTCCGCCCCTCTGCTAATTATGCGGCATAGAAAACCAGCGTCCGCAACTCGATACTCTCACGTGGCGGGGCATCTGGCTGGCTTGTTGGGTCATCGAATGCGGTGTGGGCGGCGAACCGCGCCAAACCTTCCTCTGCTGAGTCAAAACATTTAATGAGTAGCGCTTCGTTCCGTTGCATTTGCGGAAAGTAGAACCACTGATGTTTCTGATTGTACGTGACTGCATAGGTTTCGCCAACGCGATCGCGATACACAAGATCGGTAGCTACAAGGTCATTGGGCGCGATACTTTGGGCATCACACACCGCTAATGGAGACTCCTGCACTGGCCCTGCGATCGGTCGCCAGAGGTTAACTACACTGAATCTCTGCCGCAGAAGCTCATCAGGATTTTCAGTCCCGATTGCTTCCAACACGGCACGGGCGCGACTATAGCCAGACTTAGCGGTGAAGTCGTTGTGTACGGCCCTTACTGGTGTTCTTATGCCTTGCTCACCCTGCTTCGCTCGTTCGGCATTACGCAGGTTGCGATCGAACACTATCACCCTTTGGGCACCTGTCAAATCCTTGAGGAATTCCTCGGCTTCAGGGTAGTAAACGCGCTGTACCTCATCCCGATCGTAAAAGTCTTTAACGGTGCTGTGCTGTTGAACCAAGGCGAATCCCTGTCGATCCAAAGACACATCTTCTGCGATCGTCCGAGCATCGTAAATTGGGAGTTTATGTACCTCATACTTCCCGCTTCGTTGGGGAATACCTGGCGGTGGTTCGTAGGTGTAGTTAATAGGTTTTTCTGCTGTCGGGGTGAGGTAATGAAGTTCTCCCTCAACGTGCGGTATATCTTTGAATAATTGACTGTTTAAGCTCATGGGTTAAATCTCCCAGTGAATTCAACAATGTTTTAGTGATGGCGGATAGGGGACTGTAATCTATTCCCTACTTTTGAGCAGAAGCAACGGGAGTGGGCGCACCAAGAATCTTAGCAAATCTTTCTAAATAGAAGCTTGTAGGATTTTCTACAGCCCGAATTGACTCGCGCGAGCGCAGAGTATTCCACCATTTCTGCAAGCGAGGGGTTTCTGTTGGTAAGGTGAAATTGCGGAAGTGTTCTAGAAGGGGCAAGCGTTCAAACCAAGGATAGAAGCTGATATCAACTAAACTCAGCTGCTCGCCTAACCAGTAAGGGCCATTACCAGAAAGCTTACCTAGTCCTTCTTGCTCAATGTACAATAGCGATTCCAAAAACTCTCTTTGTCCTTGTCCCTGTTCCTGAGCATCTTTACCACGGAGAAATTTGTTAAAGGCTGGTACAAAGCGAGTGTTGGCATAGTCAATCCAGATGCGAGCGATCGCTTTAGCACCTGGTTCGTGGGGTAATAAAGCTGGTTCTGGAAAGACTTCTTCGAGATATTCGTTGATGATGGCAGACTCATAAATTTCGATATCCCCATGTTTAATCGCAGGGACTTTGCCGTAGCGTGAAATCTGTGTGTAGCCATCTGGTTTGTTTTGTAAGTCAATTTCAGTGCTGCTAAAGTCAATTCCTTTTTCTAGTAAAACCACACGGGTTCTTTGGGAAAAGGTGGAGGCTTTGGCAAAGTAAAGTTGTACGCTGCTCATAAAATACTTTCCTTGTAAATATTGCGTAGACGCGCAGTATGGCTAAATATCAGCTTTTGGAACACAAGATTGCGATGGCGTACCCGCTCTTTCGGTGGCGATCGCATACTCAATACTATACTACGGTTTGTCGGTCGTATTAAAGTATTTTATCTCAGAAGATTCTAAGTAGGCAGGCACAAATAAATATAACTATGTAACGAAAAGTAAAAGCGGTGAAAACCTTGTGATTGCTTCACTCCACTTCGTTGCGTTCGCGATGACATAGTTATAAATTTTCTCACCCACCTACTTATAGTCTTTACAAAAATACAAGTCCCAAGAATTGGAGACGGCTTGGCAAAAGTGACCAAAGCCAAGTATCGATATTCTTGATAACCACTGCTAAAGTTGATACAGCACACAACTATGATGTTATAAGTGCAAAATTTAAATCTGTTGAAACTGCAATCAAAATTAGGTCAGTAAATCAGGATTTTCAAGTCAATATTATGGAGCCAATTCAGCCACAACAGCGCCGCGTCGCCGATCGAGTGTTTCAAGAATCCCTCGATCAGTTGGAGGATATCTTACAAGAAATTTCAACTGAGGAAGAAGAAATCTCACCACTCCCCCAACTGCATACTACTAGTCTCAGTGAAGTCGAACTCGCTCAAGACTCGATCGCTATTGATTTAGCGGCCCTTGAGGACGCAGTTGCTGATATTGAACAATATCTTGAAGAAAAGACAAAAATCCAAGAAAAGTCATGAGTTTAATTCCTGCACAGACGCGATTAATCGCATCTCGACTCTTGACTCATTTGCCGTCGAGCTTCGTATAACATTAAAGCAGCTGCGATCGCCACATTCAAAGATTCTACCCCAGGACTCAAAGGGATTCTGACTTGTTTATCTGCGATCGCTAATAAATCTGCCGACAATCCAGCACCTTCATTTCCCAGTAAAATCAGACTGGGTTTGCGCCAGTCCACATCCCAATAAGTTAAAGTCGCACTGGGTAAGGTTGCCACTACCTGCATTCCTGCTTGTTGACTTTGTTGAACTGTAGCTTTTAAATCTTCGGTTACGGCCGTTGCTAGGCGAAACCATTGCCCTGCTGAAGCCCGAAGAACTTTTGGACTGTCTAAATCTACACTATCTCCACTTACCCACAAACCTGATGCTCCCACCGCCGCCGCACTGCGAATCATTGTCCCCAGGTTTCCCGGATCTTGCACCGTTTCTAAAGCTAGGACTAAACCAGTTAATGGTAGTTGAGTTTGACTATCCCTTCGTTTTGCCGTTGCCACTACACCATCTGGTTGGACTGTAGTAGCGATCGCATTTAATACTTCCTCGCTGACAATTTCGGTGCGATCGCTTTTAGCACAAGCTTCTTCCCAGAGTGACAAGTGGGCTGCTTGCCAATCTGGAGTACAACATACTGTTTCTAGTGGGTAATTAACCGCACAAGCTTCTTCTAACAGGTGCGTCCCTTCCAGCAAAAATAACTGCTGTTTATGTCGCTCCTTGGTGGAGTGGAGTTTGCGAATTTGCTTAACTAGAGAATTTTGTAAACTGGTCAACACTATTTTATATTTTGGATTTTGGATTAATCTAAAATTGGCAATCTAAAATCCAAAATTGATGATATGCGGAACCCGGGACTTGAACCCGGAAGCCTTGCGGCACTAGAACCTGAATCTAGCGCGTCTGCCATTCCGCCAGTTCCGCTGGCACTTGTCTTTATCGACAATTTTATGATTGTGGCGTAAAAATTTATCTTTGTCAAGTAAAAATAGAAAAACTCGTGAAAAATCTGAAATTTTTCACGAGTTTTTCTGCGGATTAGGTCGAATCAAAATATTAACTGAACTGTACAGCATTGATTTTTAGAGAACACTTAAGTTATTTTACTGAGTATTTAATTTTGCTTAAAACTACTACTTATTCGCTCTTTTTTGCTAAATTTTTTTAAATCTCAAAAAGCTTGCTGTCACTCATTCACAGCCTTTATTTTTCCTCAAAAAGCAATTTTTTGATGGAAGATGTTGCCTCAAAACGTGGACAATTTGAATCTTTACTGTAGAATCAAAACCAACTTCAAACATATAAAATACGTATTACTTTTGGAGGTAGGCTTATCAATCCTTCTACCAGCTTACCAGATGCAAAAATTGCTCCCGAAGCAGACTCCTCAGTCTTGCAAATTTGGGGCGGGCATCCTTTGCGAGGTCATGTGAAAATTAGCGGGGCAAAAAATTCAGCACTGGTAATCATGGCTGGAGCCTTGCTTTGTCCAGGCGATTGTCGTATCCGTAATGTCCCCTTATTAGCGGACGTAGAGCGGATGGGTCAGGTGTTATCGGCTTTGGGTGTACGTTTAACCCGGCAAGGCGATATTTTAGACATCAACGCCAGCGAAATTAAAACATCAAAAGCTCCCTACGAACTAGTTACCCAACTGAGGGCGAGTTTTTTCGCCATTGGAGCTATTCTTGCCAGATTGGGAGTAGCGCAGATGCCCTTACCAGGCGGTTGTGCTATTGGGGCAAGACCAGTTGACTTGCATGTGCGCGGACTGCAAGCAATGGGGGCTGAGGTGCAGATTGAGCATGGCATTTGTAACGCCTACGTCCCTGGCAGCAGCCGGAGATTAAAAGGTGCGAAGATTTACTTAGATATCGCCAGCGTTGGAGCGACGGAAAACTTGATGATGGCGGCTACCCTGGCAGAGGGCGAAACCATTATCGAAAATGCTGCCAGAGAACCAGAAGTAGTTGATTTAGCTAACTTCTGTAACGCAATGGGAGCGAAAATCAAAGGGGCGGGGACTAGCAGGATTATTGTTGAAGGAGTCCCCAAATTGCATTCTGTTGATTACAGTATTATCCCCGATCGCATTGAGGCCGGGACATTTTTATTGGCAGCAGCAATTACCCGTTCCGAACTTCTTCTTTCGCCAGTGGCTCCAGAACATCTTATCCCAGTGATTGCCAAGCTGCGGGATATTGGGGTGACAATAATTGAGGATAAGCCTGAACACTTACACATTCTGCCAGCAGAAACCCTCAAAGCCACGGATATTGAAACTCAATACCATCCGGGTTTTCCCACAGATATGCAAGCGCCATTCATGGCTTTGCTGACATTGGCCGAAGGCGACAGCGTAATTAACGAATCCGTCTTTGAAAATCGCTTGCGTCATGCATCAGAGTTGAATCGCTTGGGGGCAGATATTCGTGTCAAAGGTAACGCTGCTTTCGTTCGGGGAGTGCCGAAATTATCTGGCGCACCAGTATTAGGCACAGACTTACGAGCATCAGCCGCGTTAGTTATTGCCGGACTAGCGGCAGAAGGACAAACCACAATTCAGGGATTACAGCACCTCGATCGCGGCTACGATCGACTTGATATGAAGTTGCAGCAATTGGGAGCTAAAATCCTCCGTGTGGGCGAAACATCAGCAGATGCCGAAATCGCTGCCAGCATCACTAGCCTTTCAAGTTGAAATTGATAGGTTGAGACTGACGGGGAAACAAGGGAAGAGAGAAATCTAAACGCCAACTTCCGGCGCTCAAAATTTCGGGGAGACAAGGTAAAATTTTCTCCCCCTGCTCTCCTGCCCACCCTGCTTAAATCGTTATACTAACTGTGGGTGGCTGTTTATTTAACCAGCCAGATTCCATAGTTGTGTTTTTTATAGCTTGTTGCACTATGTCTTTCTTCAAAACCCCTCTAATTGGTTTAAAAGCTGACTCATTTCGTCATCCATTAGACCTGGAAGCTACTAAAACGCTCAAGCAAATCCCAGGCATAGATATGTTGGTGCGAAATTGGCTCGGGCCAATGGCAGAGCAGGTTTTCTATGTAGAAAATATTGCTTCCAGCATTCTGGTGGGTGAAAAACAACTACCAGATTTACACAAGCTATTGTTAAACGCTTGTGAAATTCTGGATATAGAACCTCCCCAGTTGTACGTCCGGCAACATCCGGCTCCCAACGCCTATACTTTTGCTGTGCGGGGTAAGCAGCCCTTTGTGGTGATACACACATCCCTAATTGATATCCTCACCCCAGAGGAAATCCAGGCAGTAATTGCCCACGAGTTAGGACATCTCAAGTGTGACCATAGCGTTTACTTAACCCCTGTAAATTTATTAATATTAGCTGCGGCGATTGTGCCCAATGTCGGAACCTTCGTTGCTCAAGCGATACAGGCACAGCTTTTAGAATGGGTACGTTGTGCTGAGTTTACCTGCGATCGCGCCGCATTACTAGCAACCCAAGACCCGAAAGTTGTGATGTCAGTGTTGATGAAGCTGGCGGGTGGTTCCCCGACTTTAGCGCCACAACTGAATCTCGATGCCTTTGTTGCTCAAGCCCGCGCTTATGATGACATTAGCAAGACCGAATTAGGCGAAATGGTCAAAGCCGCCCGCACAGCCCAATTAACCCATCCAGTGCCAGTGCTACGGGCACGAGAAATTGACCGTTGGGCAAGCAGCACAGAATATCAATCTTTAATCCAAAGTCATGGATTGAAGTCTACAAGTAATGAAGTTGCACCCAAAGGTGGCTGGCGAAACTGGTAGAGTTACTAATGCGATCGCAATTAGGAATATTTCTTCAGATAAGCTCTGGGCGATGTCTACAACATAGACGAGGAGGATAGAGATTTAATTATGCGCTTATCACCTATTTACAAGCAAAAATTAGCAGAAGTTAAACAAGAAGGAATTCAAGAAGGAATTCAAGTAGAACGTCGTAATCTGATAGAGAATTTGTTGCGAGTTCGCTTTGGTTCGTTAGATGCAGAACTAAGAGTAATTACAGAAGCTTTATTGACATTATCTCCAGAGGAATTTACTCCTTTATTACTGCAACTATCCAGAGAAGAATTATTAGAAAGGTTCCTTTAAAATAACTCAGTTACTAATAAATCGAACAATCGGATTAAAAAACATCCCATTGCTTAACCTACAGCCTCTACCATGACAGTTGTACCCAACGACCATCGCTTTCAACCCATAAATCTCTTTGAATACGAAAAGCTAGCAAAAGAGCATCTGTCTCAAATGACCCTCGATTACTATAGCAGTGGTGCTTGGGATGAAATCACATTACGAGATAATCGTGCTGCCTTTGAGCGAGTCAAGTTACGACCTCGGATATTAGTTGATGTTAGCGATCGCAATCTCACTACTTCCATTTTAGGACAACCCCTGCAACTACCTTTGTTAATTGCGCCGATGGCTTTTCAATGTCTAGCCCATCCAGACGGAGAGGTGGCTACGGCTCTAGCCGCCGCATCAGCTGGTATAGGTATGGTATTAAGTACAATGTCCACCAAGAGCATTGAAGAAGTGGCGACTGCGTGTGATAAATTTCCAGATTCTCTACGATGGTTCCAGCTTTACATCCATAAAGACCGAGGATTAACTCGTGCTTTGGTAGAAAAAGCCTATAAAGCTGGCTACAAAGCACTTTGTCTGACTGTAGATGCACCTGTTCTCGGACAGAGGGAGAGAGATAGACGTAACGAGTTTGCTTTACCCCTAGACTTACATCTGGCTAATCTTGCCACCATCTCAGGGCTAGATATTTCCCATGAAAAAGGCGAATCTGGGTTATTTACCTATTTTGCCCAACAGCTAAACCCAGCAGTAACTTGGGACGATTTGGAATGGTTGCAATCTTTGTCTCCACTACCTTTAGTTATCAAAGGAGTTTTACGGGAAGATGATGCTGTGCGGGCTGTAGAGTATGGAGCGAAAGCAATTGTTGTTTCCAATCATGGTGGCAGACAACTCGATGGTGCGATCGCTTCTCTAGATGCCCTAGTTGAAATAGTAGCAGCAGTGGATGGTAAAGTAGAAGTGCTGCTGGATGGGGGCATTCGCAGAGGTACAGACATTCTCAAAGCTCTGGCATTAGGAGCAAAAGCAGTACTAATCGGACGACCTATTTTATGGGGACTAGCAGTAGCAGGACAAGTCGGTGTATCTCACGTCATCTCACTGTTACAAGATGAGTTGAATATAGGGATGGCACTTAGCGGCTGTGCAAAACTACAGGATATTAACCCTAGTTTATTGACCTTACCACGTCTTTAAGTCTTATATTATGGTTATTAGAGCTATGATTCCAAAAAAACTTTGAGAATTAACTTTCAAAGTTGTGACAAAATCCCTTAACTAGAGTATGATAGTTAAGTTGGATGTAATGGGCGGGTGGCGGAATTGGTAGACGCACCACACTCAAAATGTGGCGGCCTTACGGTCATAGGAGTTCGATTCTCCTCCTGCCCACTATCAAGTAAATAGTAAAGAGGTTATAAATTATGCGCCTCAAAACATGGGAATCTCCCCGTAAAGAAGGCAGAAATGACAAAGGGAGAGGTGGTTCTGCTAGGAAGCGACAACTCAAAAAGCAAAGGCAAATGTTACGGCAAAGGCTCAAAGAAGCTAACAAACTAGAGAATAACAAAAATAATAGAGCCGGGGAAGATAAGTTTATCTTCCCCTTCTTTTTTGAGTTTTTATTTCAGAAAGAAATCAAGCTTAGGTATTTTTCAATACATAGACAAAATTGAATCTGTTGTAACATGGGAAGATTACGCTAAAAATTTATTAGCAATTATTTAAAATATACTAACTGAAATTCAACCTCTTAAGCGCATACTTATGTATCAAAATCAGCAAACTGAGTGGCTGATATCTTGACTTTTCCAAGCAAAAATTACGTAAAATATGTTACTCAGTGACAAGTTTTCTATAAGAATTTATCGCAATTGTAATGCTTACATAAACTAATCAAAAATTAATTATGAAGAAAGTATGAATTTTGTCAACCAACCTCTTAAATCCTTAGCTTAAAACAGTAAGCTAGGACACAACAGCAAGTAAATCTAGTATTACTGACTTAAGCCAAAAGTATATTAAGAACGCAATTGCACCTCCACGTGTTAACTTCCAATGATGAGACAAGCCTACAAAAAGTCAGGAGTCATCCAATCCGAATTATTCAATATTTGGAATGGTCTATGTAATCTATGGATTTTTTTCTTGGACACAGGAGTTATTGATGGTGGCAAGAGTGCTTCTACCTACTAAAAAAGTGCTTGATTTTCCTATTACTGCTTTACGCTTTGACCTTCAGATACAAACAATACTGAAGTGGGCAAGTAGGCGTGAAAGCAAAAGTGTGTATGTAGCCAATGTACACATGCTCATTGAAGCTCATTGGAATCCAGAATTTGCTGCCGTATTGCGAAATGCAGATATAGTTACTCCTGATGGTATGCCTCTTGTATGGATGATGCGAAAAATGGGCGCGTCTCACCAAGACCGTGTAGCCGGGATGGATATCTTTCTAGCATTGTGTCAGCGAACTCAAACACAAAATCTTAGTATTTTCTTTGTCGGTTCCCAAACAGAAATTCTCTCTAGGATGCAAAAAAGGTTAGAGAAGGAATTTCCACAGATGAAGATTGCGGCGATGGAGCCTCTACCCTTTCGTCCCCTAACTGAAACTGAAGATGAAGCTTTGGTTAAAAAGATTAATTCTAGTGGTGCCAGTGCCGTCTTGGTATCGCTGGGATGTCCTAAGCAAGAAAATTGGATAGCTCAACATAAGGGTAAGATACAAGCTGTGATGATTGGACTGGGTGGAGTTTTTCCAGTTTATGCAGGAATTCACAAGCGTGCGCCCCGCATAATTCGAGACTTAGGACTTGAATGGCTGTATCGATGGATTCAAGAACCGCGCCGACTTTGCAGCCGCTATGCTAAAACCATTCCACTATTTCTATGGCTGGCTACAAAACAACTACTATCATCAAGTCGGATTGCAGCAGTCTTCCTTCACGAGACTGGGGATTAAGAAAAAGTGAAAAGAAATAATCTAGTTGCCCCTAGCTTTGATATTCAAAGCTAGGGGCAGCTTTTTGAGCTTAAATTTCATCATCAAGTAAAACAGATTTTAGATGCAAAGAAATGGCGACCCTCGTTCATTACTAGACGATACAGCCCAAACGTTGATTCAATACTTCACCCCAAAGCGGTGAAATAGGCTAAATGCAGCGATTCCGACCAATCCATATCCTGGTGTAAGAATACATTATCTTAAATAAAATATAAAAGTACTTGACACAAACCCAGGATTAACTGCTATATTAACTAGAGTAAAGTCGTTGGGGCGTAGCCAAGTGGTAAGGCAGCGGGTTTTGGTCCCGCCATCCCTAGGTTCGAATCCTAGCGCCCCAGTAAATCTAAAGACAGGCTGTCATGCCTGTCTTTTAGAGTTTTTATTAAATTAGTTAAAAATACATCTCAATCAATTTGATTAGTAGGTATTACTTATCTGGTGATTTGAGAGCTTGATCCAGAGTTTGGCGAGCCTGTTCTGCTTTAGATCGCGCTTCTTGGTAACGCACATTAGCTTGGGCAAAATTTTTGAGGACTTTAAAACCTTCCTTGAGTCGAGTAATTTCCTCTTCAGTCACCGAATCATCGGTGAACAGAACGTCAACCGCTTTGCGAATTTCTAACGCTTCAGATCGTGACTCTTGAACTTTTAGCTTGAGTGTAGCTAGGTTACTTAAAACCTGGACAGCTTGTGTAATGGTATCCTCACCGCTAGCAGTATCAATAGGTGACTCTTTAACCTCAATTAATTGTTGAGGGCCAAATCCTTCTTCTAGTTCCGTGGGTAGCTTACCTGCATCCATCAGTTCCATCAGTTGATCCATTGCTTTATCACGGGCTTTGGCTGAATCTTTTCCAGAAACAGTAAGGATAATTTCTGGACTTTGAGCGAGAGTATATTGAACCATATTTGAGCAGAAAATTTGCTGGTTAACCAAGCTGAGGGAAACAATTATAACATGTTGCGTGTCAGGTCATTTGTTGGTTTATCTGTTTCGATGTCGGGTTGCCAAATTGATGTAATTTCATGCTTCATTCCTACCCGTGCTAAGTCGATCAAAATAAAACTTTATACTTAAGAATAGGGTAATAAGTTTCAACAGGAGGGGAGAGCAATGGCTCCCAATCCCACCATCATGCAGGCTGTGGAAAAACTGGGCTACCGTGTCACCGTTGGTGATGTGGCAACCCAGGCAGGATTGAACGTCGCTGAAGCTAATCAAAGCTTGTTGGCCCTGGCATCTGATGCTGGCGGACATTTGCAGGTAGCGGATTCAGGTGATATAGTTTACCTTTTTCCTCAAAATTTTCGAGCAATTTTACGTAATAAATACTTCCAGTTACAATTGCAGGAATGGTGGAAAAAGGTCTGGAGTGTACTGTTTTATCTGATTCGCATTTCTTTTGGAATTTTCTTAACTGTTTCCATCGCTCTGATAACTGTTACTATCTTTATTATCATTACTGCTGCCAATTCAGACCGTAACGGTAATAGTCGGAGCAGTAATTCTGGTGGTGGTGGTTTCTTCTATTTTCCAAATTTATTCTGGTATCTTAGCCCAAATTATGAGACTCACTACCAGGAACGACTACGTGGAAGCCGAGAAGAAAGCAATCTGAATTTCTTTGAAGCCATATTTTCATTTTTGTTTGGCGATGGGAATCCTAACGCCAACTTAGACGAACGTCGCTGGCAAGAAATTGCTACGGTGATTCGGAGTAATCGTGGCGCAGTGGTAGCAGAACAAATTGCCCCATACTTGGATGACATTGGTGAAGGATATACAAGAGAGTACGAAGATTACATGCTGCCCGTTCTGACACGATTTAATGGGCAACCGGCGGTAAGTCCCGAAGGACAAATTGTTTATTACTTCCCAGAGTTACAGGTGAGTGCAGTTAAAAAGCGCCGTCATTCAATCTCACCTTACTTGGAGGAATTGCCTTGGCGTTTTAGTGCCGCAAGTTCAGGGCAAATTATGTTGAGTGCGGGGTTGGGTGTACTAAATTTTGTTGGTGCTTTAGTATTGGGAAGTTTGTTGAGAGATGGCACTGTTGCTGTCCAATTGGGTGGACTAGTAGCTTTTGTGCAAGGAATTTATTGGCTGCTATTGGCTTACGGAGCAGGTTTCTTAGCCATACCGTTATTGCGTTATTTCTGGATTCGGTGGCGTAATCCCAAAATTGCCGATCGCAACCGCGATCGCCTTTCTCGATCGCGGCTATTGGCAGATCCTGATGCACCTTTGCAACAAAAAATCAACTATGCCCAACAATTTGCCACAGAAAAAGTCATTAGTAAGGAAGATTTAGTGTATTCTAGCGAAACTGACTTACTCGACCAGGAAGTTGAGCGTTCTGCACAGATTGATGCTGAATGGCAACGACGGTTAGACGAGTCATAAGCAATTCGCTCAGTCAAAAAATCTGGCTTAAAAAGGAAGTCTAATAGTAAATGTACTGCCTAGCCCTGGTTGACTTTTAACTTGAATACTACCTTTGCGTGCGATCGCTAATCCCAATCCCGAACCGCCAGAGATGCGAGAGCGATCGCCATCAACTCGGTAGATAAGATGGGTTTCCCCTGATTTCTCCACCTTGAGGTTTTGATAGTGCTTGTAATTCTTCCCAAGTGTAGTGACGGGGTAGTTCAATTGGTTTGTCATTGGCTCCTAATCTCAATCCAATTGTTGGCTGGAGTTCTTCAATGAATTCCTCGGTGTAAAGAGCTAGCTGATTACCTGCAACGCCACCAACGATCGCTCCTGCAACCCCAGCGATCGCAGCACCAACTTTACCACCAATAGAGTGACCGAGTGCGGCTCCTGCTATGCCACCTCCCACAGCGCCTAAACTTGTGGCTATGGGATGAGAATCTGTTCCATCTGAGCCGATTTGTTGAGATTCAATCTGCTGTTCATCGTTTGTCATCATGTTCCTCCTTGTGATTTCAAGCGTTCAGCTATGCTATCGCCAACGCGCAACGCATTCGCCATAATCGTTAATGTCGGGTTAGCACCTGAATTTGACGGAAAGAAACTACTATCTACTACGTAGAGATTATCAACATCATGAGTACGGCAATTGATGTCAAGGACTGAGGTTTTAGGATCGTTGCCAAATCGACAAGTACCGCATTGATGAGCAACAGCTTGTTCAGGTAAGTTGGTGCGGGGGTAAAGGCTAAATGGTAGGGCGTGTTTAGCGGAGTGAGGGATTGATTTTAATACAGATGTCCAACGATGGATTAAGCGATCGCTTGCTTCGGTATTATTCAGTGTATATTCAACATGAATCTTGTCACCCACGACGCTAATCCGATTATTTGGATCTGGTAAATCTTCTGTTTGCAACCACCAGCCCACCGATCTTTCCGCAAGCAAATGTCGCTCATACTGAGGAATCAATTTTACAAACGGAGCCATAAGTGGTGGAGCCTCTGCGGGAATCATATCGGCTAGGACATTGCCCGTATTTTGCACCATCCCCATCGGATAAGGAAAATCCGGCTCTCCCCAATAAAAATCGTTGACGGCGATCGTTTTTTGAAAGTTGGCGCGATTCACTTCTAGATGTATGGAAACGATCGCAGTTTCCAACTGTTTCATGAAATTCCGCCCCACTCGATCGGAACTGTTTGCTAATCCATTGGGATGCTTGTCGTTAGCAGACCTTAATAACAAAGCAGCTGAGTTGACAGAACCACAGGCAACAACCACAATATCACCTGCAAACCAATGCCTCTCCCCGGTAATTTCAGTTTCTACACTTGTCACCTCTCGTCCTGATTCGCTGGTGTGCAACCGCAAGACTTTGGCATTAGTTAAAAGGGTGAAATTAGCATACATTTCGCGGGTGGGACGAATGGCATTGACATCCGCATCGGCTTTGGCATCTACGAGACAGGGATATCCATCAAAGGTATCGCAGCGAATGCAGGGGCTTTTGGTGCGATCGCTTTCATTGAGTTTTAATCCTAATGGTAGATGAAATGGGTAATAGCCTAGTTCGCGGATGCCGTCAGCAAGAGACTGCATATCCGGCTCATGACTCACTGGCGGATAGGGATATGGTTCGCTACGAGGTGGTTCGGTGGGATCTTCTCCTTCTTGACCATGCACGTCATACAGCTTTTCTGCCTGGGTGTAGTATGGCTCAAAGTCTGAGTACTTGAGCGGCCATTCTGGAGAAATTCCTCCTTTGTGAATTACCCTTTCAAAATCTCGCTCTCGTAATCTAATCAGAGCGGCACCGTAGAGTTTGGTATTGCCGCCAACCCAGTAGCCTGTCTGTGGTTGAAAGGCAATACCATCTTTGTTATACCATTCCTCATCTGTGTGATAACGATGCTTTTGATAGACCTCCTGTGGACTCCAGTTAGCTTTTTCTCTGGGCAAAAAGTCGCCTCGTTCTAGCACTAGAATTTTTTTACCTGTGGGTGCGAGGCGGTGAGCTAGTGTACCTCCACCGGCTCCCGTACCAATGATGATGATGTCGTAGTGTTCTGTAATGTTCATTAATATATGCAGGAGGTTGCAAATTATTTTTATCTCTGCTTTCTTCTCAGTGTTCTCCGTGCCTCTGCGGGTTGAAAGTGATTTATTGAACCACAGAGGCGCAGAGAACACAGAGAAAAGAAGAATTATTGTCCAAAAATTTTACCCATCTTGAAAGGGCTAGCCCTAACTTAGTGCTTGCTACTAACTTGAGGCGATCGCTGAATCAAATCAACTGTACCACGCCGTAAGTCATCAACAGTTGGCATCTGGTTCAAGCGCATCAATTCTGAGATAGCTGCTGTTTCTCAATAGCGATGGCTGGTTGCAACTGCCAAGACTTGATTGTTTTTGATGTAGAAAGCAATCAAGTCTTGTTTTTGCAAATCCCCATCCACAACTATTTCATCCCAACTTTGGGCGTGTCCAACATAGCGCAACGAAAATTTTAATTGCATTGTCCAGAAAAAGGGAAGCCCTCTAAATTTGACTGCTTTCCCTGCCATGTTCTGGGCTACAATTCGCCCCTGCTGTGCTGCGACTCGCCAATGTTCAACGCGAATTGATTCGCTTGTGCGCCAATCGGGATAATGGGCAATATCGCCTGCGGCGTAGATGCCATCAGCTGCACACAAGTATTCATTCCCCTACATCCGCTTCCCTCACAAACTTGCAACCGAGCCACCATCTACCCGATAGTTAGAACCAACCACAAAGCTTGATTGCTCAGAGCAAAGGAATGCAATCACAGCCGCTACTTCTTCGGGTTTACCACGTCGTTTGAGTTCGATGTGAGGGCGCTGTTCATCAAGAAAACTATCAACTGCCTCATCAAAGCTGACACCCAGTTCTTTTGAGCGCTTTTCCATCATTGCGTCAGTCATTGAGGTGGCGATATAGGCAGGAGAAACTGCATTTACCAGTACGCCATCTTTTGCATAAGCTTTAGATAAGTTTTTAGCAAGATTCAGTACAGCCGCTTTGCAAGCACAGTAGGGTATCTCTTCTGGGTAGGGTTGTAGTGCATCTTCCGAACTGATGAGGATGACTCTTCCCCAACCAGCTTCACGCATCGCTCCGATAAAAGCGCGACAGGTGCGTACCGTCGCCATCAAGTCCACGTCAATTGTCTTATACCACTGCTCATCACTCAGTTCGAGGAAATCTCCCGTAGCACCTGTAATTCCTGCTGCATGAACCAGAATGTGAACTGTTCCGAAACGCTTAAGAATTTGCTCTTTGGCAGATTCAATTTCTTTAGGCTGAGTGAGGTCTGCTTGAACCGGAAATATTTCTCCAAACTTTTTCAGTTCCTCAGCCGCCTGCTGAAGACTTTCTGAAGTCTTATCGACAATAGTAACCTTTGCACCCTCAAGAGCTAGCAGTTTAGCTGTCGCTTTACCAATGCCGGAATCACCTCCAGTAACTACAGCGACTTTACCTTTAAGACCAAGATCCATAAGCTATTTCTCTATTTTTTAAATTATGAACAATTTATGCCAAGCCCATTAATTGAGAAACATTCAGATAATTTTTGCTTGCACGCTTTACTTTATGTCACAAATTTTGAGTTTTCAACTCATCAATGGTATATATCCCAAATGATAAATTCAGCCTTTGGACATAGGTAAACTTGGAAAACAATTGTTTTAACTGAGATTTTTAACTAAGAAATGGGAAAAACTTTGGCATAACCCATTGTGACAAAGGCATTCTCAATCTAAAATTTTAGATTCTACATGTAACTCAGTGCATATTTTGATATATAAAAAATAGGTAAAATCTTATAATTCATTATTTTTAAGCAAATAATTCAATCGATCGGTTATTTCTATAAGCGAAAAAGACTTTTAATAGAAACGATCGCTTGAGTAAATTAACATAATTTATTAATTCAAACATTGTTTTAATACTAATAAACTATATCTATAGTTTGAGGTATATTATAGGTTATTCAATAATAATTATGTTTATACAAAATACCTGAAACATTATACTTAATAGCTAACGACAAACATCTTTTAATAAAAAACATAAGTATACTTTTAGAGCAATTTTGTATTTACTTGAACCTGCTATCTATCGACAGTAACCAAGTTAAATAAGCTAGAGATTATTATGGCTAAAACCATTGAGATTTACGACGATCGCTTGCGTGCTATTGTATCTTTAGATGCTTCACTCCAAAAACTAGCCAACGGTGCAGTTCATAGTGAGGGGCCAGTTTACTTTCACGAAAACAACAGTGTTGTGTGGAGTGATGCTCACGGCAACCGCCTGTTACGTTGGAGTCCTAATGACGATGTGAGTGTCCTACGCGATCCATCTGATTATCAAAGCGGTAATTACCGTGACTTAGAGGGTCGCCTAGTTGCGTGTTCATCTGGTTTGCGTGCCATCATCCGCCGCGAACACAATGGTGAGTGGAAGGTTTTAGTCGATCGCTACCAAGGCAAACGGCTGAACAGTCCAAATGATTTAGTAGTGAAAAGTGACGGTACAATTTGGTTTACCGATCCGCCTTATGGCATCACCGAGCCAAATCAAGGTTACGGTGGCGAACAGGAACAACCCGGAAATTTTGTATACCGCTTTGATTCAGTAACAGGTGAGATTTATCCAGTAGTAACGGATATGGTGCGTCCTAATGGGCTGGCTTTCAGTCCAGACGAAAGCCTCCTGTATGTTTCAGATACAGCTGCGTTTAATATACCTGGGGGGCCTCATGACATCTGCGTGTATGAGGTCGTGGGCGTAGGCGTAGCCCGTCGTAGACATCGCTATTTGACGAATGGCCGTGTGTTTGCAGTCATCGATCCAGGACAACCTGATGGATTTCGGGTGGATAAGTACGGTAATGTTTTTACTAGTTCTGAAGATAGCGTGCAGATATACGCCCCCGATGGGACTCAGTTGGGAAAAATTCTTGTACCGGAGACACCCACTAATCTGACTTTCGGTGGTAAAGAAGGCGAACGCCTTTTTATCACAGCCGGTCATTCCTTATATGCTATCGACCTTAATACCCGTGGTGTACAGCAATGATTTATAAATTTGCGACTGGTGTAGCGATCGCTTTTTTTCTCGGTTCATTTAATTTCCCACAGCTAAGTCCACACTTGTTAAGTTCACTCTCTCCTGTGTATCCTGACGGATTTCCCGGATTGGCACTTTTACTGCTAAGAGTTAGCCTTGGCTGGTTGTTTATATTACATGGCTATCCCAAGATAACGCATCTTCAACAGTGGGCTGAGTCTCTAAAAACGCCTGTCGTTCTTTGCTTTTTATCAGCTGCATCGATGGTAGGTGGCGGAATTTTTCTAATTATTGGATTCCTGACACTTTTAGACACTTTGCCCATTCTCTGCTCAATGATTTTTGCGATATATTTAGACATTTCTGGAAGTAAACCTTTTGTAGCTCAAGATCCATACTTAATTCCAGAAGACCAGTATAAAGGCCCTTTAGGCAAAGGTGAACCACCAAGTTGGGAAAAAGCGTTTATGTACTGCGTCATGCTAATTGCGATCGCGGTTTTAGGCCCTGGTGCTTATTCCCTAGATACTCTCATTTTTGGACAGTAAAGTAGTGAGTGGCTAGGAAAGAGTATACGAATAGCTTGACTCAAGCTTTGAGATTCTGCATTACAAAATTTTACTACATCGGTAATTTTGCACGTATTTCGTCATACCCCCTACATTAGTATAATAAATGTCAATAATCTATGATATTTGATTCATTAACTTAGGAAATCAGCAGTGCTACCAAATAAGCGGACTCCCACAAACCCAACTCAACGCTGGAAAATTTTACAACTTTTTGGACTGGTAAAACACAATCCTATGCTAGTTTCACAGTGGTTTTTATGCTGGGTAGTGGTGGGGACTGTTTGTGGTCTATTTGCAAGTTTGTACTGGAATATTTTGGAACTGATGACTCACCAACTAGAAAAGGTAGAGGGCGTGAGTCTGCTAATTGTTATGCCAATAGCTGGATTAATTGTTGGTTTAGTAATTCATTTTTTAGGCAATCCTGGGGAAATTGCTGTCATTGTCGATAATATCCATTTTCGTGGTGGACGTTTGGATATACGAAAAAATCCGGCAATGATTCTTGCTTCTTTGGTGAGTATCGCTGCTGGGGGTAGTGCAGGGCCAGAAGCGCCATTAGTACAGATTACAGGTTCTTTTGGTACATGGGTAGGCGATCGCCTCCGTCTCCAGGAGGAAGACCTGAGAACCATGAGTTTAGCAGCAATGGCGGCTGGCTTTACCGCTTTATTTGGCGCACCATTAGGTGGGGCAATGTTTGCGCTAGAAATTCTTCACCATCAGCATATCATCGAATACTACGAAGCTTTAATGCCAGCTATTGTTTCTAGTTGCGCTAGTTATTTAGTATTTGCCTTCATCACCCATTTGGGAATTGCCCCCACATGGCATTTTCCCGAATATAATTTACAGAACATTGATGATTTTGCTTGGGCTATCCTATTCGGAATCATTGGCGCTGTTGCAGGCTGGATTTTTATGGCTATTTTTCAAGGCTGTGACAGACTGTTGGCGATACTTCCCATTCCTATTTATGTACGCACCACATTAGCAGGATTGGGCTTAGGTACTTTAGCAGCCTTCTTACCCCTAACCCGCTATTTCGGACATGAAGAATTAGAGTCAGTCTTAACTACTAATTTTTCAGTTGTTTTTCTCTTAATTTTAGCCTTGGGTAAGATGGCATCTATCAGTATGACAGTCACAGGTGGGTGGCGTGGTGGTTTCATTATTCCCTTATTTTTTACTGGTGCTTGTATTGGTAAAGCCATTGCAATTTTAATTCCGCAGGTGAATCCTGCACTAGCTATGATCTGTACAATGGCAGCTATTAATGCAGCAGTAACGCGTACACCTATAAGTACAACTTTGTTGTTATCAAAACTGACTAATTTTAGCCCTTTTACTCCAATCCTTTTTGCTAGTTTGATTGGGTTTTTTCTCGCACCAAAAGTTCCCTTAATAGCTTCTCAACTTAAATCACAGCAGTCTCTTGAGGAAATATAAATGTCGCAAATATTATTTTAATTGGTATTAGTTTTGAAACCGCTTAAGTAAGTCGGCAGAAAAAATGATAACTATCTAACGAAAAGTTAAATAGGACTGTACTCGTTAAATTGGAAAGGTTTGTACTACAAAAACCTTTTATCGAGATTGCTGAAAATATACCTAATATTCTCTCACGATTAGTAATCAATTAGCAAAATTGTATGTCCGTCAGGGTCTTTAACTAAACAACCTTGCTTGTAAGGCAATGAGCTATTTGTAAACTGTACAATCCCTGGTGATATAAACTGAACTCCATTCTGCCGCAGTATCTCTACCACCTGCTCAATGTCATTGACAACAAGCTCAATTTGCATGTGTGCAATATCGCAACTTTTCCAGTCACTCGGTATAGGACGACCTTTTCCAGGCACGAGATAGTCTAGCAATTCAATCCCTAAGCCGCCTTGAGCGGGTCGCAGTGATGTAATTCGGACTGTGGCTCCTGGCAAATTATCTAAGCTCGTTTGGGTTGCACGCCAGTTAAGATTGCGGCTATCGACTTGCATTCCTAGGAGGTCGCGGTAAAAGTATATATTCTCCTCGGTGTTAGAAACTGCGTAGGCGTAGCCCGTCGTAGACATCGCACTATGGTCGATTCCCAAAAACAAGCGATTCGTGTCCTGATGCCACTTGTCTTGTCCCTTATCGGTAGGAAACCAAATTAACTCTAAATCATGACCATCAGGGTCTTTAAACTTAAAGGCGCGGACACCACCAGATGTTTCATTATCGGATAGGATTGTCTGCGGAGCAACTGAAATGGGTTCAATCGGAAATGAACACACTTGTGCATAAGCGCGATCCATATCACTCACCACAATTGCGAAATGTTGAAACCAAATGTCATTACTTTGAGAATCTTTGGGGATGGGTTTTCCCTTAATATTGAAATACTCCATCAACTCGATGAGTTCATCACCTAGTTGCAAGGTGACGATGCGAATTTTTGCCTCAGTTATTCCTTGCAAGTCGCTGTAATCTTGTCCTTCAACTGTGATATCAGAAACTAATTTAAACCCCAGTGCTTGCGTGTAGAAATCAACAGAGCGGTCGCAGCTTGTCACCGTTAATCCAATAGCTCGAATTTTTTGTACCTGTACAGAGGTTTTACTAGGCATATTCATCAACCAATGCTCCTTTTACCAATCTCTACTCCCCTTTATCTTCATCTCCCAACATTTTCAGTAATTTTCTCGCAGCGAGAAGACCCACGACTCCTGCACCGACTATTTCCACCGCTTGCACCACTTTTTTCCCGACATCATGAGGATCGAGGTGGTGGTGAAAAATCTCTTCATCCACCCATTCAGTTGTGGCTTTGAAGTCATGAATTGCTGTTGGTAAGAGCGTTAAATAAGTGCCTTGACGGATTAAATGCGCGGTTTCGCCTGAAACTTCAAAAACATTGAAAAGGTTAGCAGCAGCATGATTTATCCCTAATTTCAAAAGGGTTCCTCGGATGTTAACCTTAACAGGTTTGAGTTCTTTCCCAAGAGCGATCGCTTTCAAATTATGGGCAATATTAGCTCCTTGCTGATAAGCTACTTGAGCCGTAGGTGGTAGCGAATTATCCTGAACTGCTGCACAATCACCACCGACAAACACTTCTGGAAAGTCAAGCAGTTGCAAGGTGGGAGTCACTAAGGGGCGATCGTGACGATCCCGATGTTCTTTAGGAATTGGCAAGTCTTTAATTAGTGGATGGGTAGAAGTGCCAGCAGTCCAAACTGTAGTATGTGTTGCTAATGTCTCTATTTTATCCTTATGCTTATATTGAATTGAGTTAGCAAGAATAGCAGTCGCTTCAGCTTCCACAATTATCTCTATTGGCACAGCACGTTTCTTCAATTCCCGTTCTGCAATTTCACGCAATGGGTTATTAATATCAGCATCGAGGATTTCTTTACCATGATTGAGCAGTACTACGCGAATTTCACTTGAATTACCTCCCAAGGCGCTATACCAATGTGGGAGAAAATCAGCTAAAGTGGCTGCCATTTCCACACCACTAGCACCACCACCAACTACGACTACTGTTAATAGTTGACGGCGTTGTTCTGAATCTTCAGCTTTAATTGCTTTTTGTAAACAGTCACGTAAATGTCTCTCAAGAGCGATCGCATCTGCTTGCGTCCAGAAAGGAAAGGCATTAACATTCGCACCCTCAACCTGATGATAGCCAGTAACACTCCCCAAAGCTAATACTAAGTTGCTGTAGTTATAGGAGTTTCCTGAAGTTAATTTGACTTCCCGTTGATGCAAGTCTATCGATTCTACTGTATCTTGCACAAAGATGACACCACTACCTTTAAGTAGTTCCGAAAAACGCGGGACTACCTGAAAATGATCCATCTCGCCATCGAAATATTCATATAGTAGCGGCTTAAAGCAAAAACGCTCGTCTTTATCAATCAAGATAACAGAACGAGGATAATGTTCGTGAGCTAGGTGTAAGGCTGTAAATAGACCGGCAAAACCACCGCCGACAATCACAGTTTGATAAACTGGGCTGTTCATAAAATCCCTCGTAAATCTTGTGAAATTAGAATATTTAATTAATCAAAGCTTTGCTAGATGAATAAAAACAAAGCTATCACAATAGCGCTGAGGAACACAGCCAATGCAATAGCGTATTCAACTCTGCGACTAAAAAATCCGACAGCAGCAATCAGAGCGATCGCTAGCCCAATAATGCCAACATATTGCTCTTTTTGTAACCCGCGTGCAATTAGTGGGTCATTACCTGGTGCTGGAGTTTCTTGAATTGTTTTTGGGGCGCGTTCTGAGGCTGGGATCTCTTGTAAGAATAAATTCATCAAATTACTCCTTAAAACAATGGGATTTCTGATTTTTTTTATGTCCGCCAAAGATAGATAAGCGAGAAAAGAAAGACCCAAACTACATCAACAAAATGCCAAAACAGAGTAGTCGCACTTGTACCGAAGTGAGTCTGATTATAGTTGCCTGGAATGAATGAGCGAATCAGCATAATTATCTGAAGCACAACACCAGCCAGAACGTGTAGACCGTGGAAGCCTGTTAGTAAGTAAAATGTCGAACCAACTAACCCTGTAGTAATCTTAAAATCGAGACTTTTCCACTCAATTAACAGACCAACTAAGAAGTAACTTCCCATTGCAATCGTTATCAGCCATAGCCAGCGAAATTTACTAAGTTGATTACGCTTGAGGGCATTTTCTGCTGGTTGAATGACAAAGCTACTAGAAAGTAATACTACCGTATTAATAACCACAAGTGTAGACAATTCCGGCCCAGAAATACCCGGTGGTAGCCAGTTATTAGTAGTCAGTCGTAGAGCAACATAAGTAAAGATAAAACTCAAAAAGATAATGCTTTCTGACAGCAGGAAAATGGTAAATCCGAACATTCCTTTACCATGATGATCTTCATGAGTACCGCCACCACTTGGTAGGAAGCGCTGTAACCAATTTGGCAAGCGTCGCCGCCACAAATCAAAACGGATAGGACTTTCATCTATATGACGACGTTGCATAATTCTAGGGACTGGGGATTGGGGATTGGGGACTGGGAATTGGGAATTGGGCATTGGGTATTCTCCTTGTCCCCTTGTCCCTAGTCCCTAGTACACCACGGCGTAAATAAAGCTACCATTTCAAATCAACGAAAGGCTTACGCTGTATTCATTTTGAATTTTGAATTTTGAATTTTGAATTCCGCCTTGCGGTACTAGTGTCTTCACTCACTGTTATCGGAATTTACGATTACTGAGTACTTTGGATTGCCGTAGTCATAGGGAGGTCTTGTCACAGTTGGAATCTCCTCAAAGTTATCTCGCGGAGGTGGTGAAGAGGTTGTCCATTCCAATCCAGTAGCGTGCCAAGGATTGTCAACTGCCCTCGGCCCGTAAAGCCAAGAGCCTACTATGTTAGCAATAAAAGGCAGCGTGGATGCTCCGAGCAAGAATGACCCCAGGCTAGCAATGATGTTCCATCCTTGATACTGTGGGTCGTAGGAAGAAACTCGGCGGAGCATCCCTTGTAAACCTAATGGGTGCATAGAAAAGAAGGTGATATTGGCAGGAATAAAGGTCAGCCAGAAATGCAACTTGCCCCAACCCTCAGCATACATTCTTCCAGTTATCTTGGGAAACCAGTAGTAAATTGCCGCGAAGATTGCCATTGTGATCGTGTTAAAAACGATGTAGTGGAAGTGTCCCACAACAAAGTAGGTGTTATTAACGTGGATATCAAATGGCGTGGCAGCAAGCATTACACCAGTAACACCACCAAAAATAAACATTGCTGCACCTCCCATTGCAAACAGCATTGGTGTCTCTAGATGTAGCTTGCTTCTCCAAATGGTGGCAGTCCAAGCGAAGGCTTTAATTCCAGTGGGTATGGCAACTAACATTGAGGTAGCCATGAAGGTCATCCGCATCCAACCAGGGGTAGCACTAGTGAACATGTGATGTACCCAAACGAAGATGCTGATGAAAGCAATACCTAGTGTGGCGATCGCAACTGACCGATAACCAAATAGGGGATTGCGAGAAAATGCAGGCAGTATCTCAGCAAAAATACCGAAGGCTGGTAGTGCCATGATATAAACTGCTGGGTGCGAGTAGAACCAGAATAGATGCTGATAGATGATGGGATCGCCATTCCCATCCGGTTTAAAAAATTGTGTACCGAAGGATAGGTCAAGTAACAGTAGTATTAATGCAGCTGTCAAGGCAGGCAAATTAATCAGTTGCAATAACTGGGCACTGAAAACCGACCAAACAAACACAGGCATCCGAAAAAATGTCATCCCTGGGGCCCGCATCCAAAAGATGGTGGTAACAAAGTTGACAGCCCCCATGATAGAAGAGATACCGATCAGCACTAGGCTGACTATCCATAAGAATTCACCGTTAATGAACTGATCGCCTGGAATTTGCAGACTAATTGGTGGATAAGACCACCAGCCAGATTGTGCAGTCCCGTTTGGGAGGAAAAAGCTAGATAGTAGTAGAAGACCTGCTGGTGGCAGAATCCAAAAGGATATGGCGTTAAGCAAGGGAAAAGCCATGTCCCGCGCTCCAATCATTAGCGGCACTAAGTAGTTAGAAAGACCTGCATTGAAGGGAATAATCCACAGGAAAATCATGATTGTCCCGTGCATGGTGAACAAACCGTTATAAAGCGGGCGATCGACCAAATTTGATTCCGGGGTGAGCAACTCAGCCCGAATCAGCATTGCCAATAGCCCGCCAATCAGGAAGAAAATGAAGGTCATCACCATGTACTGAATTCCAATCACCTT
The DNA here is from genome assembly GCF_002245985.1 of Nostoc sp. 'Peltigera membranacea cyanobiont' 232. Lineage (NCBI taxonomy): Bacteria > Bacillati > Cyanobacteriota > Cyanophyceae > Nostocales > Nostocaceae > Nostoc > Nostoc sp. 'Peltigera membranacea cyanobiont' 232. The sequence goes on along the minus strand of NZ_NOLK01000020.1, from coordinate 35,325 downwards.
ATGATCGGTGTTGAAGCTGAAATATTGCCGCCAAGTATTACCCTGCTGGTTCTGCGATTCTCGATCCCCGGTAATCTCTTGACTAAAATCATGTGTCATTATTTAGCTTCCTTTTATTGGCAACTTCAGGTTGAGCAGGTGTGACGGTGTACCAGCCGCTATTAAACAATGTTTTTGGTGGTTGGATATTTTCGGCAACTGCCTGATTTACTGGAGTTTGTTCGCTAGTAGCAGTTTGCGTGAGCCACTGATTATATCGATCGAGGGATTCAACGTATACATCCGTTTCCATTAAGGCAAAATAAGTACCGCTAAATTGAGAATCTTTCAGCCGATATTTGCCTGCACGAATGGGTGTTAGCACAATATCAATCTTGCGCCCTGGAATAATATCCTGCTTTAAACGAAACTCAGGGACATAGAAACCGTGGATTACGTCTTGGGCTTGCAGATTTAAGCGAGTAGCGCGATCGATCGGCAGATGCAATTGATTGCTAGTAACATTATTTGGGTAACGAAAAGACCAATCCCACTGCTTAACGAAAACATCAATAGTTTCAGATGCAGGTTTTGGAACATCGCTGATGTTTGCGGCATAAGCGGGTGCAGATTCTAGAGGTGTATGCAAATGCACGATTTGTTTGAGACCTAAAATATCTAATTGCTGATAAATATTGAAGCTTTGGAAAGCAATCCACACTACTAATAAAGTTGGGGTTGCTGTCCACAATATTTCTAGCCTTGCATCACCTCTAGAGGGGTGTCCTTCGGTGTAGTCTTCTGGGGGGGCGCGATGGAAGGCGATCGCATACACGATAACGCCAATTAGCCCAAGGAAGATAAATGCTCCAATTGAGACTAAAAAGCTAAACAAATCATCTACCCGTTGTGCTTCTACTGTAGCTTGGGGAGGCATCCAAGAAAACGCCTGTTGCCCAATCCATCGACTGACAACGAGCAGTACTGCTACATAAAAGGCTATCAATACATATTCAAAAACACTAAACATAAAATTCGATAAATTCTCGTTTAATTATTTGCTGTAAACATTTTTAGAAATAGTATTAGCAGCAGTAACATGAACCCCAAATTCCTCTCCCAATTGCGCCCCCAAAGTTCCGTGAACGAATAATATACCTAGTATTGCAATCCCTGCTAACAAGTAACTCCACTGCACCTGTCTGGAAGCATCCTTACGCCAGCGATAGCGTTGCAAACCTCTCCATACAGTCATGGCGACAACGATCGCCAATAGCAAAATGCCACCCAAACCATGTAAAAGCATCGTCCAACCAGCACTCAACCCCCAAGCACTTTTTTGATCGACTGGCGGATTTGCCAACAGTAGTTCAAAAAAACCAGCCGCAACCGTGAAAAATGTGATAACTGCTGCTGCTATGAGATTGTACCAGCCGACATCAAAAAAGCTAGAACGGATGGCAGTCAATCCCAAAAATTTGAAAATTGGTTTTTCTAAAGAAAACAACACTCCTGCTATATCAAAAATGATGGCAATGATGAATAAACCCAGTGTTAGATGCACTAACTGCGGATGTACAGGAATCTCGTAGGGTAATCCGTTAGCACCCAACCGCAATCTCAACTGCTCAATCAGTTGCGAGTTCATGGTGAAACTCCTTGTTTCATGGCTTGAACTACAGGCTCGACGTGCAACCCATACACCCAAAACAGTTTGCTCCCCAAATACACTTGCAAGAATACTAGGCAGACTAACAATGTTGTAACACCCAGGTAAGCAGGCGGTACTTTTCGGGGGTTGCTGTTGCGAATCACAAAACGCCAAGCTGCGATCGCTGCAACAATGGCGGCCAGCGACCAACCCAAGACGGTATGATAATTCAGTGTTGACTGGGCTGCTTTCTGGACTTGTGCTAGTCCTGCTTCAAATTGACCAAAGATCACCGCTAAGAAAATTGCGATCGCAGCAACAAACATATTCCAGAAACTAACCTCAAACAAACGCACGTTGCGGGTGAAATATCCCACCACATCACACACGAAAGAAAAAAGCACCATTGCGATTACGAAATGGACAACGATCGGGTGTAGAGGGTCAGGGTATGGTAAATTTTGGTTATTCAGAGACAGAGCAGGCATCGCTTTTTCCTTCATAAATCTAAGTATGTAGATGCTATCCGCCTAATGCATCATTCACATATTGTCAACAATACTACTGCTCAAGCCGCTGCTAAAGTCAGTAAAAAAGATTTAAAAATTGTGATGCACTGAAATCTTTAAAGTAAATTACTAAATCAGGACTTTCTCTTGTTTACTATTTTTTAGTAATTATTTTATCAAACCTTAAAAATCATTAAAATCACTATAATTTTCGTTTATTTTATATCCCAACTAATATTAAGTCAAAGTTTCTCTGAATATACCATAAATCTTTGTTTAGATGGACATAACCTTTAAATTTATGATTCAACCAATCTTACAAATAAAGACATACTGTTGTCACAGAAATGACAACTATTTAAAGTATTGTTCAGGAAAACAATGTACGGTTTATCTTTCTCTGGATAGATTAGTAAAATGCTAGAGTTATCTTAATATAATAAAAAGTTTTGTTTATTTAATCGATATTTTACCGATTTGGTAATCTAAATCAGCTAAGGCAATACTATGCCAAGAAAGCAAAAATATCATATCATGCAAGTATTCAGCTACTTACAAAGAATACACTTTTTAAAAGTATCGAAAGCATTATGAGCTATTCCCCTTACCTGCTTAAAGGTCAAAAAGCACTTGTGACAGGTGGTAGTTCTGGCATTGGTGAAGCTATCGCTCGCCATTTAGCTACATCAGGTGCAGCAGTAGCCATCAACTACCATTCTGAAGCCGAAGAAGCCCAAAAAATTGTTGATGATATTAAAGCTAATAATGGAGAAGCATTTGCTATTCAAGCCGATGTCAGCAAAGAAGACCAAGTAAAAGCAATGTTTAGCAAAACGCTCCAAGAATTTGGCACTATCGACATTTTAGTAAGTAATGCAGGTATTCAAAAAGACTCACCTTTTATCGATATGACCATTGAGCAATGGAATGCAGTTATTGGGATAAATCTGACGGGACAATTCTTGTGCGCGCGAGAAGCCGCAAAGGAATTCTTGCGTCGAGGTGTGAAGCCTGATATTTCATGTGCGGCAGGTAAGATTATTTGCATGAGTTCCGTGCATGAGGTCATTCCTTGGGCAGGTCACGTTAATTATGCTACTAGTAAGGGTGGTATTAATATGATGATGAAAAGTATTGCCCAAGAACTTGCCCCTCACAAAATTCGCGTTAATAGTATTGCTCCTGGTGCGATTAAAACCCCAATTAACAAATCAGCTTGGGATACTCCAGAAGCAGAAGCAAAGTTACTAAAACTGATTCCAGCAAAACGTGTAGGAAATGTTGAAGATATCGCCAAAGCAGCAGTTTGGCTAGCTTCTGATGAATCTGATTATGTTAACGGTACAACACTATTTGTAGATGGTGGCATGACCTTGTATCCAGGATTTACGGAAAATGGTTAAAGACAAGACTAGAGGCTAGTAACTATAGCAAGCCGATTTGAGTGATTTTTTTCAAAAACCAAAGATGAGTCCTAGAGTCAAGCTATCTTATACCTTCTGATAGTTTACTTTTAACTATCCGAGGCGACATTGTAGGGGGGATGCACCTAAGTTTCTGGATAGCTGGTTATTCACGCTCATGGCAACTGATTCATCTAAAAAAACAATCTTTGCGGCGATGGGGTCTAATTTAGCGATCGCTATTACTAAATTTATTGCCGCCTCCATTACTGGCAGTTCCGCTATGATCTCAGAGGGGATTCATTCAGTTGTAGATACTGGCGACCAACTCGTACTTTTGCTAGGACTTCACAGAAGCCAAAAACCAGCAGATGATAGCCATCCCTTTGGATACGGTCAAGAACTTTATTTCTGGACTTTTATCGTTGCTATCCTCATCTTTGCCATTGGTGGCGGGATGTCAATTTATGAAGGAATTACTCATTTAATTAACCCTAGCCCTTTAGAAGATCCAATATGGAATTATATTGTATTGAGTGTAGCAATAATATTGGAGGGTTTTTCTTGGACTGTGGCTTTAAAAGAGTTTTTGCCGACTAAGGGTAAGCAAAATTTTTGGCAAGCAATCAAAAACAGTAAAGACCCAACAGTATTTACAATATTACTTGAGGATACTGCTGCAATTTTAGGTTTATTCGTTGCCTTGATAGGAATCTTTTTAGGGCATTTATTTAAGAATCTTTATTTTGATGGAATAGCCTCGATTATTATTGGCATAATCTTGGCTATAGTCGCAGCGCTACTAGCTAGAGAAAGTAAAGGATTATTAGTTGGTGAAAGTGCTAATCCTCAAACTATAGCTAATATTCGTTCTTTGTCAAAAACAGAACCAGGGGTACAAGAAGTGATTCGTGTGCTAACAATGCAGCTTGCTCCCCACGAAGTATTACTCAACCTGGAAATCCAGTTTTCTAAAAATCTTACCGGGGAGGATATAGCATTAACTGTGGAGAGTTTAGAAACAAAAATTCGCCAAAAATATCCTGAAATAAAACAAATTTTTATTGAAGCCAAGTCTTTAGCTGCCACTCGCAAATACTCTCAACCTTTGCAATAAATTTTAATTACATAAATATCAAATACAGCGTTTCCAAATAGCAATCAAAGCCGATCGGCACAATAAATTATGGTAAAGATTATTGGTCAAGGACAGGCTTTTGGTTCACCGGGTATCGAGCCTCGATGGACTCATGCGAACAAAGATGGAGTCGGAACAGCTTACTCTACCTCTAGTCATGTTTGGTTTACTATCTGGAACGGTATTGTTACTGAAGTCTATCATCCTACAGTAGATCGACCCCAAATTCGGGATTTACAGTACCTCATTTCTGATGGTAAAAGCTTTTTCCATGAAGAGAAACGCCATCTCAAATCAAAAGTAGAACATTTGTGGACTTACGGTTTGGGATACCGCATTACTAATTCCGATCCCGATGGGCGCTATACAATCGTCAAAGAAGTTATTGCTGACCCGCATTTCTCCTGTATTTTACAGCACACAAAATTAACAGGAGAGCGCGATTTTCTCTCCCAACTCCACCTATATGCTTTATGTGCGCCGCATCTGGAAGTTGGAGGTAGAGGTAACAATGGTTACGTCATAGAAGTTGCTGGTCATCAAATTCTAACGGCCGAGAAAGAAGGATCGTGGGTGGTGCTGGGTGCAACAGTTCCCTTTAGCCATCTTTCCTGTGGCTACGTCGGTGAAAGTGATGGTTGGACAGATTTGGTTGACAATTTCCAGATGGATTGGGAATTTGGTCAAGCTGTGGATGGCAATATTAGTCTGACAGGAGAACTAAATCTGGATGGTGGTGATGAGTTTACTTTAGGACTGGCATTTGGTAGCAATCTGCATAATGCGATTTCTACGCTATTTCAGTCGCTTAATATTCCTTTTGAACAGCAGAAGCAACAATACAACGAACAGTGGAAACGATCGCGCCGCAATATCCGACCCCTAGAAGATGTTTCTGATGACGAAGGTAAGTTGTATCACAGCAGCATTAGTTTGCTTTTAGCACATGAAGACAAAGCCTATCCAGGTGCTTTAATCGCCTCCCTTGCCATCCCTTGGGGTGAAGCCAAAGATGACGAAGACCAAGGGGGATATCATCTTGTCTGGACGCGGGATATGGTCAGTAGTGTAACAGGTTTGATAGCTGCTGGCGAAACTGAAACAGCAGTGCGATCGCTGATTTATCTGGCCACGAGTCAGCAGCAAGATGGCGGTTTTCCCCAAAATTTCTGGGTTGATGGTAAACCTTACTGGACAGGCATCCAGCTTGATGAGGTAGCATTTCCCATTCTGTTGGCATGGTTATTGCACCAGCAGAATACTTGCTTAAACTTTGATATTTACCCCATGATTTTACGGGCAGCAGGTTATTTAATTCGTCACGGCCCAGCTACCCAACAAGAACGTTGGGAAGAAAATAGCGGTTATTCACCATCAACACTAGCATCCAATATTGCCGCCTTAATTTGTGCCGCTCAATTTATTCGCGAACGTGGTGATGAAACAACGGCAGAATTCATAGAAGAATATGCTGATTTTTTAGAATCTCATATCGAAGCTTGGACAGTTACTACTGAAGGAACTTTAGTTTCTGGCATCAAACGCCACTATATTCGGATTACCCCTACAGATATTAATAGTCCTCAACCCAACGAAAATCCTAACCAAGGAACTATTTTTATCAGCAGTCAATCTCCTGGTGAACTAGCAGAATTTCCCGCGAAGGAAATTGTCGATGGCGGGTTTCTACAATTAGTACGCTATGGAATTCGCAAGCCTGATGACCCGATTATTGTTGATTCTGTCAAAGTAATTGATGCAGTTTTAAAAGTAGATACACTTGCTGGGCCTTGTTGGCATCGTTATAATCACGACGGCTATGGACAGCAAGAAGATGGCAGTCCTTACACTGGTTATGGTAAAGGACGCGCTTGGCCTCTGTTGACAGGAGAACGAGGACATTATGAATTAGCTGCTGGCGGCGATGTCAAAACATATATCAAGGCAATGGAAGGATTTGCTTCAAACACTTGTTTGCTAGCAGAACAAGTTTGGGATGAAGCAAATCAACCTGAAAGCCACATGTATTTAGGAAAACCAACAGGTTCCGCAATGCCTTTAATGTGGGCGCACGCAGAGTATATCAAGCTGCTACGGTCAAATCATGACGATCGGGTGTTTGATTTGATTCCAGATGTGGCGAATCGCTACCTAGGCGAAAGACAAAAGTGTAAATCATTGGAAATTTGGAAGTTTAACCGTCAAATTGACAAAGTTAAAAAAGGTTATACATTACGAATTCACGCTTTAGCATCTTTCCAGTTGCATTGGTCACAGGATAATTGGCAAACAGTAAAAGATACGCCTTGTACTGCCACAAAATTAGGAGTGAGTTTTGTAGATATCTCTGTTTCTGATAGCCAAGAACAGCCAATCAGCTTTACCTTTTTCTGGATTGAAAGTAGCAAATGGGAACAGTGCAATTATACGGTTGTAGTTGAGTAGGAGCCAATAATTTTATGCAGAATAACCAATCAAACAAACCGACAATTGACTACTGGCACGTCTGGACTGACCACGACGGTATAAGTCACCAATCCCGTTGCCAAATTGAGGAATTTATAGAGAAAGGCATAGCCCCTGATACCTCGCCACAATGGCTTTCTAAATTGAAGCAGTCTGGTGCCACAATTACCTTTACTGTGCTACCCGTCGGATGGGTTGGCAACTGGCATGAGAACCCAAAGCCTCAATGGATCATACCTCTATCGGGAAGCTGGTTTGTGGAGACTATGGACGGACAGCGAGTAGAAATGGGCCCTGGCGAGATTTCATTTGGAGAAGACCAGGGTACGAAAGCGGACGCGCAAGGTAATAAGGGTCACTTATCTGGAACAGTAGGCGATGCGCCAGCTGTTCTGATAATGGTGCAACTTGAAGAAACTCCGACTTTCGAGCAATCTTGTCGATTTAAGTAACTATCCTTATGCGCCAAGAGTTTCACAAATTAGGTGCGTTTGTCCTGACTTCTAAGCCGTTAAGGGTTCTTTGGCGGTATGTTATCTGTTTTTCCTCCCCCTAAATTTGCTCCTAACCCGAAGTGTCCTGTCTCAAAACACTTAGACTTGAGCAGCGACCACCAATCATTCATTTGTCAACCCTTCTAATACGTAGTCATAGGGAAGCCAACCATAGCCCCCTTCACCCCAATCGGTTCCCCAAGAGTTTCTGATTAGCAATTTTAGCGCTTGAAAACTTTGACCAAAAGAATAACAAAAAGGGGTTGGTTCCTCATCAAACTTTTCTTCCGTATAGGGCCAGTACTCTTCTAGTGGTACGCCAAAAATGTAGAGATATAGCACTGATATGTCTCTACAAGGGTTCTGGAGAACGCATATTTAATTTATGGAGATGTCTAATAGCAACTCCTCTGTTTGTAGCTGTACAAAAGTACTCTTGACCAACTCAGCAATCTCTATTCGATTCCCACCGGGATCGCGGAGGAAAAACCGCACGCATCCTGGAATTGGTCTTTGATCGGGAATAATTTCTACCCCATGTCCTTTTAGATGTTCCTCAAAGGTATTCAAGTTATCAACTTGGAAACAATAATGTCGCCTAGATGCTTGGTTATTGGCCTTTTTTTCTGTACTAATGTGTAGTTCAATGTCTCCCAACTTGTACCACGCTCCTGAATCGTTTTGGACTATCTCAGGTCTAGGAATTTCAGTCAATCCCAAAACTTTGCTGTAGAAAGACAGCATTGCATCCTCCACCTCAAGAGGATACGTTACCTGAATATGATGAACTGCTTTAAGTGTCATAAATTTTTCTCCTAGTTTGAGTTAAATTTGGCAACGCTACAATCACTTTTTGCAGTAATAGCGGCGTATTTCTAAAATTTTTCTGTTCCAACTTATCAAAAACCTATGGGACAAGCTTTCCCATACTGATGCGTTCTTCAACGAGATAGCCAAGTTTTCTATAAAACTCAACTACTTCTGCATTGGAAACACGAACTTGGAGATTGATTTTGAGGCATCCCATTGCGATTAACGATCTCTCTGCATGTTGTACTAATTACTACTAATATATTAATGCTTGTACTGAGAACTGACTGCAACTGTGTACAGCCAACCGCGATGTCCGTCATATCCTGCCATTATCGTGCCTACAATTACAGAGTTAATCTCAGTAACAAAAAATAACTCAGGCTGTACAGCAAGCTTCTGATTACCAATTTAGGGCTACTGTGTGACGGGTTATTAGGAAATAACTCATCCCACAGAGTACTGACTGATTCAGCATCAGATTCTTGGTATGGTCTGATATTCATCTACATCTGTAAATCAAAGGACTTGCCTTTGCCCATTGTTTGTGAAATACTACTCTTTAAATTACGGTAAATCAATAGATTTTAAGTAGTATTCTATAAAACTTACCATAAAAAATTTCGTCCTGAAAGCAATTACAGGCTAATCTCTAAAATGACAAACACAGAAATTCGCACCGCTCAAGTTAAAGTCCCTAACGGAGATTTGCAAATTGATGCTTATTTAGCTGAACCAGCAAAACAGGGAACCTTTCCAGGCGTAATCGTAATCCAGGAAATTTTTGGGGTTAAGCTGTTGCGTATTTAATTTGTATATGCGATGCGGGCAAGATGCCCGCACTACAATAATTTTACGTTTTCGTACTATACAATTTAGCTGCACATCAGCTTAACATTCACATTCGGGAAGTTGCGGAGAAATTTGCCAAAGATGGGTATGTGGCGATCGCACCGACTTTATTTCAACGCACCGCCCCCGGTTTTGAGGGTGGATATACCCCTGAAGATATCCAGCTAGGGAGAGGGTATAAAGAACAGACAACAGCAGCAGAAATATTGAGTGATATTAAAGCTGCGATCGCTCATGCAGGGTGATGAAGTAACCTATAGTGGTCGTCATCTGAAAGTTAAAGGTGCAAAACTCCAATTTCCTCCCGTACAAAAGCCTTACCCTACCTTATATTTTGGTGGTTCTTCAGATGCTGCTCTCCAAGTTGCTGCCAAACATATCGATGTCTATTTAAGTTGGGGTGAACCACCAGATCGAGTTGCCCAAAAGATTGCAAAGGTACGCCGATTAGCCGGAGAACAAGGTAGAACAGTCCGCTTTGGGATTCGGATGCACGTTATAGTCCGGGAAACTACGCAAAAAGCTTGGGATGCAGCTAACGAACTGATTCAGTATGTGGATGATGAAGCGATCGCTGTTGCCCATCAGAGGTTTGCTCAGTCTGAATCAGAAGGACAACGCCGTATGGCACAATTAGACAATGGCGATCGCCAAAACTTAGAAATTAGCCCCAACTTATGGGCAGGTGTTGGCTTGGTACGTGGAGGTGCTGGTACTGCTTTAGTTGGTGATGCAGACATGATTGCAGCCCGAATGTTGGAATATGCAGATTTAGGAATTGATACTTTTGTTTTTTCAGGTTATCCCCATCTTGAAGAAGCCTATCGAGTTGCAGAATTACTGTTTCCCCGCTTACCATTACAAACTCCTGGATTGGCATTAGCGCAGGAAGTTACAAGTACATAGTGTATTTTATGATTGCACGCATACTAGCATAGACTTTTACAAGAATCAAGCAGTAAATAAAGCCATGTTTCTAAGACAAGTTTTCTATCTATGGTTGGTATCAGAAAGTCTTATTACAGATAAATTTAGGAAAATTTTCTACAACTGTTAAGTAGCTAACGCCAAGTAGTAATAGTCCACTTATTAATGCTTCATTCTACAGAGACTATTTTTGAACTTCTAGCAAAGAAAGAGGCAGATTTACTAATAGCGGTGGTTCTTGTTGCAGAGATAGTTGCCACCAGCCGACATCGTGCCACTCACAAAATTTATACCCAATTCTGCAAAATACACTTACAGGCAAAAAACCGACAGCCTTATGCACAGCAATACTTCCTGGATTAAGTAAAGCGATCGCAGCAAAAACGTTGTAAAATCCTTAGAGTTGTAGCAATCCAAAAAGAGAAGCGTACAGGCATAACTTTCATTAGCTAGTCTAATTGCAGCCTTCACAACAGATCCGTTTTAGGCTAAAATCAATCATCCAAATTCAACATACTCAATAATGCTTCCATCAGGATGCATCGCTCGCATATTGACTCCAGTGGGAACTTTGTTAGGTTCGGCTAGAATCACTGCACCCTGCTGAATAAGTGCTTCTTTAAAATCATTGAGTGAGTCAACGAGAAATGTTGCATGTGTACTCTTGAATGAAGAGAGTGCTTCCGGCGAACCAGCAATTAAAAGAATAGAACCCACACCCGCGAGTTCCAACTCAGCTTCGGAATATTGAAACCACAACCAACATTTTTCCGTAAAGAGATTTTCATAGAAAGCGATCGCCTCATCCAAGTCTACCGGACTAAGATAGACTCTAGTTAATACTTTAAGAATTTGCATTGCAAACTGTCTATTAGGCAGCTAGTGTATTTTATTTTGCTTATTCGGCAATCATAGTTAACTAAGATTGATCGATAAATAGCCTATATTCAACTTAAAAAAGGTCTTCAACTCTCTGTTCATCTAGTTCTTGATAACATTGTTTGCTGTCAATCAAAATACATTTCATTTCTACTCCTTTAGCCCCACATCAGTCATCTGTATAGCTATAACCAATATATATACATAAATTTTGCATCAGTACCTAGCTTAAGGAGTATGTCATAGAGAATAGCAGGAAGAGGCTTTCTGATGCCATGTTGAATCAGATGCCTCTACAAGGAAAGATAGGTGTGATACTCCCATAAAATTTAGGTCATACTGAATTAGTGAAGCATAAGATGTAGTTTAAATAATTGCGGTAGCGAGTTCGCGTACTTCTGCAAATAAGCAAGCTAGGCGCAGCGTCTCGTTGAGAGCATCATTATGAATTACAAATTACGAATTGTTTCAACTTTTTTCCCTGTGCATAAATAAAATAGTTATCTGTCAACTTTACCTCAACCTGAAAGCCGGCTTTTTGTAGCTTATCCTTAAGTTCATCAGGCTGATAAAAAATTTTGACAATCTGAAATTCTTGACCATCATTTAATTTCCGGGTTTTATATATGTTTCCGTCATCTTCCAGGGTATGATTGTTAGCTGTGGATGTTGGTTCAAAGCAAGAGTCAATGATAAATACTTGTCCTCCAACGCGAACAGATTGATAGACTTTTGTCAAAAATGAATCGAGCAAATTTGGCGGTACATGAGATAGCCAAAAGGCGAAGAACACCAAATCATAAGCTGCGTCAGGTTGCCAAGTAAATAAATCAATTAGGTGATATTCAACACTCAGTGAATTTAACTTCGAGCGATTAATTGCAATCACTTCTTCAGAGGCATCGATCGCAGTAATCTTTTTACCGATCCTTAAAAGCTCCTGCGTCCAGATACCTGTTCCAGATGCTAACTCTAAAATATCATCCACCATGCCAATTTGGTGTAATGTATTTTTGATCGCAGCTATTTCATTAAACCAGCGCTGGTTGATTTCTGGACTGCGATCGTAGCGTCCTTTTCTATAGAACCACTCATCATATTCATTGGCTCTAGCACGATAGTACTCAATCTGTTGTTGAATAATCCGATCTGTCATCGCGTCCTTTCCGATCCGATTGAGTTTAGATTTGACGTTGCTATGACTTTTTGGGAAAACTTTTTCTTCAGCGAATAAACTTGCATTTCAGCTTTAATTATGTGATATTTTTATCATTCCATAATAATACGGCAAATCAATAAACTTATCGGAGATTTACCGTTAATTTGCTGAAGTCTGATATTTATTTACCCCTGAAAGCAGAGTGAACATGTTGACTAAGTTCTCTTCAAGTCGATTTTTGGGTATGGTTTTTGCCTTCCTTCAAAGGTTCAAACAGCAAAGAATCCGCACCTTTTCCCTATTGTTTGCAGTCGGACTTGGCTTAACTTTGGCTGTCTCTGCTTGTTCTCCAAGCGCAAGTAACAACTCTGGAACAACTCAGACAACTAGTCCCAGCCCAGTAGCTAGCGGCACTACAATTCGTATCGGCTACCAGAAAGCGTCAACAGTCCTCTATGCGCTGAAGGCGAGAGGGGAATTAGAAAAAGCCTTTGCAGCTTCAGGATCTTCCGTAACTTGGTCAGAATTTCCGGCTGGCCCCCCACTCCTAGAGGCATTGAATGCAGGCAGCATTGATTTTGGCTATACCGGAGAATCACCACCTATATTTGCTCAAGCTGGAGGTGTTCCTTTAGTTTATGTTGCCTACGATCCTTGGAGTCCCAGGGCTGAAGCCATCCTCGTACCCAAAGATTCACCTATTAAAAGTGTGGCTGAACTCAAAGGCAAAAAAATTGCTTTTGTCAAAGGTTCTAATGCTAACTACCTATTGCTGAAAGCACTGGAAAAGGCAGGGGTGCAGTACAGTGACATCCAACGAGTAACTCTTACTCCCGCCGATGCTCGTGCTGTCTTTGAAAGAAAAAACGTTGATGCTTGGGCAATTTGGGATCCTTACTTAGCCGCAGCAGAAGCAGCAACAGGCGCACGTACTTTAGCAGACGCGACGGGATTAGCTCCCAATCGTGGTTATTATCTGGCTGCAAAATCTTTTGTTGATAGTAAGCCGGATGCCTTGAAAATAGTTTTAGAGCAAGTGAAGAAAGTTAGTAATTGGGCAAAGAATAATCATAGCGAAGTTGCTAAATTTCTTTCCCCTGCTTTGGGTATAGATGTTCCAGTATTGGAAATAGCAGAAAAGCGACGTGATTATGATGTACTTCCGCTCACAGAGGAAGTAATTACTAAACAACAAGAGGTTGCAGACACCTTTTATAAAATTAAATTGCTCCCTAAAGAAATCAAAGTTAAGGAAGTTGTTTGGCAAGGGAAAGTGGACAATTCGTAATTCAAAAATTACGAATTATATTCCAGTATCATGGCATAAATAGCTAAGTAAGTAGACGCTAATATTTTGAGGTGTATTAAGAACTTGAATAGTTGGTGGTGCGTTAGCCTACGGCATAACACACCCTACTTAAAATTTATATTTCTTCATATACATTGAATCTTTTTCGCCAACTTACTTATATAGGAATCCGGTTTGATTTCTGAAAAGATACGTAGTAACGCACCAAACCCTTGATAATGGTGCGTTACTATTGACGTTGATGGAACACAGCATAGCAGCCATAGCACCAGGTACTACCCCTGGTAGTTTTCCTCAAGTAGCGGGATTAGCCTTTAGCTTTGACCCAGATTTGCCAGCAGGTAAGCGTGTCAAGTCTCTTGCTATCAAAGATGGCAAAGGTAAAATTGCTGATATAGTAGTTAAAAATGCAGAGTTAGTAGGTGATGCTAATCGCATCTTCCGCACTGTTACCCTCAACTTCCTCGCAACTGGTGGTGATGGCTATCCTTTTCCCAAAACAGAACGGGTTGATTTGACATCAAAAGATGTTGATAAGAGCGAACGCACAGGTTTAGCCACTTTTGCACAAGATGGTTCCGAACAAGACGCATTAGCAGAATATCTGGCCGCTAACTTTAAGCAGATTCCATTTGCTCAAGTAGATGTGCTACCAGCTGAAGATACTCGCATTCAAAATCTTAAATTCCGTAAAGATATGGTGTTATCAAAAGTGAATTAACTATTATCCTATTTAATTCAGTCTATTTACGAGGTAAATTCTATGGCAATGGTTCTGGATAAAGTAGTTCCTTTTGGGAGGTCAATGGATGAATATATAAAAATATTTAATTTAACAAATTTAGATTTAAATAAAAGAATTATTGGAATTGGGGACGGGCCAGCAAGCTTTAATGCAGAAATGACACGTCATGGTAAAAGTGTAGTTTCTGTTGATCCACTATACCAATTTTCCGGTGGTGAAATATTGCAAAGATTTAATGAAGTGGTAGATAATATCATTAACCAAGTCAGGGCTACATCAAATGATTGGGTATGGAGCTATCATAAATCTCCAGATGATTTACGACACAATCGAGTCAAAGTTCTTCAAGAATTTCTGTCTGATTACGAAACTGGTAAAAATAGCAACAGATACACAGTGGGTGAATTGCCAAAACTGGCATTTAAAAATCAAGAATTTGACATAGCTCTGTGTTCACATTTACTATTTTTATATTCAGATCATCTCGATTACAATTTTCATCTGAATTCTGTAGATGAAATGCTACGTATTGCTAAAGAAATCAGGATATTTCCCCTCATAACTTTAATGTGGAAACATTCACAACATTTAGATGAAATAGTTAAACATTACACTTCGAGAGGTTACAAGATAGATATTGAAAAGGTTGAATACGAACTTCAGCCTGGTGGAAATAAAATGTTGAAGATAACAAGAAATATTGATAAAGTTCATAATTATTAATTGTATTAAAGGTTGTTTGATAAGCTAATGAGCATTTAAGTTGCATAACACCAGGGCTGAAGCCCTTACTACAAGCGAATCAGTCTGGAAAAATGAATGACGATTAGCTTATCATGTCCGGCAAATTACTTGTGATATGTCATTGCGAGTGCAACGAAGTGGAAGGAAGCAATCGCAAGGCTTTTGGGATTGCTTCACTTTGTACCCTTCTCCTTCGGAGATGCTACGCGAACGGGAACACCAAGGGCGAACGCAATGACAATTGTTTAACCGGATATGATATGAGAAGTGTTTTATTCGATATTAAATTTATAGCAAAAGCTACTTTAAAGAATGAATTATTTTCAATCCCTATATAAGTAACTATTCTCGCCTAAGCAAGAATTATTTGCTCATTTTGTAGCAGTTATTCAGAAGTTACGACTTTTACAAAAGGTCTATTAATCACAAACTAAATTCTGCTGCATTATCCGCATCTGCATCCTTACCCATAGCAGTAGGTTTAAATTTAGAGCCATGAATTAATTCACCAAAGGCAATTCCTGGATTTTGGTGAAGAATATTCAGTACACTCATAAAATCCCGCACAATTTCCCCTGGTGTGAGTAATGCTTCTGCACCCAAACGATGAATAATTTCTTGTACAAACTCCTTTAACTCACGATTTGTCAAAGTTTGTTCATAGCCAAAATTGAGTGCATGAATTTCAGCTAAACGTTGCAGAAGCGTCAATATTTCTGTTTCACTCAACGGATTTAGCCGAATCACTGGCCCTAAATGTTCCTGAACGCCAGATTGTGCAACAAAACGACTTTCTTTTGTGCGTCTTTGCCAAGCTTGATCTGCAAAAAGTCCTCGTTTGGGGTCTTCTAAAAATTTGGTTGTTCCACCAACAACAATGCCAAGATGTTCTGCTTTACATTGCATGGTATCGTTAAACATTGCGAGGAGTCGATTATAATTTTTTTCCCGCGTTACCGTAGTAGATATTTGATATAAATGTACGGCTTCATCAAATATAATTAACAGTCCTTTATAACCAATTTCAGCTACAAATTTAGCAAACAGTTTGATATAGTCATACCAACTATCATCATCAATAATGACGCGCACTCCTAAAGCTGCTTTGGCCTCAACTTTAGTCGTAAATTCTCCACGCAACCAGCGCATCGCCGCATTTTTTAAATTATCATCATCCAATCGGTAGCCACGCCAATAAGCGATAATCACGCTACCAAAATCAAAACCATGAACTAAGTCTTCAATATACTGAACTACTTCCCTAATTTTTGATTCAACTTTGTCATCAAAACCATCGTCATTGGGGCGCATTCCAGTTTCTTTAACTACTTCTTGTTGAATTTTATTAATCCATCCTTCTAAAATAGAGACTAAAGCACCACCATCAGGACGAGTTTTTGTAGCTAGGTGGCTCATTAATTCCCGATAGGTGGCTACACCTTCATGGTTGCTTCCAGCTAATCGACGTTCAGAGGATAAATCAGCATCAGCGACTACAAAACCTTGCTCCATAGCGCGGTTACGAGTTAGTTGCAGTAAAAAACTTTTCCCAGAACCGTAGTTACCAATTATAAAGCGAAATGCTGCTACACCTTCTGCAATATCATCGAGATTTTGTAATAGGCTTTTTAGTTCTTTTTCTCGACCTACTGCTATGTATTCAACCCCAACTCTTGGTACTACCCCCGCACCAAGGGAATTGATTAAAGCAGTGGAGATTTTTTTCGAGATTTTGAGCTTTGCCATGTATTACACTTCACTCTATTCTAAACACAGAAGCACGCAGTAAATAGGGAAGAGACATATCCACCTTACTACTAATCTGACGACTGCAATCATACTTTAGTTTGACGATGCATGTTTAGCTAGGAGACTTTCATGCATGGCAATCATTTTTTTTACATAGATAATATACTCAAAGTAAACTTCTGGAACTTCCGAATCTGAGTTAATTATTAATTCCCCAATAATATCATTTGCCCGTTCATTTATAGAATCGATTAATAGATTTGGCATAGTTATGTTTGCTTCGGCAATTTTTTTAATGGCAGCTTTGGGATTATCTTGTTCGACTATAGCTTTTAATACTTGTAGTTCGTATATTGGGAGATTTTCTGAAAAATGAGTCCATTCTTCAGGTATATTTTCTGATGTATCAACTTCCAAACTGTCTACGACTGTTGTAGTTTCCATTATTTCAGAAAAAGGAAACAATTCAGTCTCATCTTCTTGGGAATTATCAGCCAAAGGTTCTAGATTAAATGTTTCTATTTGTTGAAGTAATTCCCATACTTGATTTTGCAATGAATCTCGTTCTTCTTGTAATAATGAAATTTGGCCTTGCAACTGCTGTAATTCAACTTTGTGTTCTGCTAGTTGGATTTGTGAAGAATTCAGGATGGCTTGAATATTTTCTCTTTCGGTTTTTGTCGCTATCAGCAATTGATTTTTTTGGGTTGTCTCAACTTCTAACTCTTGAATTCCAATTCGTAGTTCGTATAGTTTTTCTTCTAATTGGGGTTTGAGTCTGCCTAAAAGAGTTAAATTGCTTTCAACTTCTTGTTTATCCTGCTGGAGTTCAGAAATTTGACTTTGCAACTGGGTAATTTCAGCACGGGATACATTACAATTCGACTCTAGACGGCGCTTTTCTGCTGTGAGGACAGAAAAAGCATTGTTTAATTCTGTTTGATTTTTATGCAAGTTATTGATTTCAGTTTGCAGACTATTGATTTCTGTTTCTAACTGTTTTTTTTGTCCGGCAACTGTTCTCAATTCTCGATGTAAACTATCTCTTTGGTTACGGCTTTCTGTTACTTGATTTTGTAGTTGTTGGGACTCAGCGTATAATAAATTATGATGTTCTTCGATTTGATTAATTTCTCTGACAACACGAGCTTTCAATCCCTCCATTTCTTTAATTCGCTTGCGGAGAGAACCTAAAACAAACATTTCATAATTTCTCCGTCGCTTATCTACGAATAATGCTGCTGCATAGATAGTAAAGGCAGTAATTAAACCTGTGAGAAAGGCTTTATTAAAATCCCAGTTTGGGACGAGGCTAAGTCCAAAACTCACACTAAAGGCAACTATTCCTAGTATAAATCGATTGCTGATACTTACTGATTGCATATTGCTGGTTTTTAGCGTAGTCAAGTTGTCAGAATAAGTAGCTCTCATATTAATTTATAATTCATAGTTCCTAATGAGAATATACATAAAACAATACTTACTAAAGAATGGTTTATATCTGTTGTTTTGTAAGTAAGAAAAAAGTGCGAGCGTAAAGTAAATAATTCTAATCAGAAGTGTTAGATGTGTCCTTATTTGAGTTAAAGAGTCTTAAATCTGCTTTTAAAAAATCAACAAACTGCCGGGCTGTGCGTCCAGAACGACCGTTGTGACGAGTTGCCCATTGTAATGCTTGAAATTCCAAATCTTCTTGGGTAATATTAATTTCAGCTTGTGCAGCTAGATGTTGTACAATCTTCAAATAAGTTTTCTGGTCGGCTGGTTCAAAGGTCAAAGTTAAACCAAAGCGATCGCTAAACGAAAGTTTCTCCTGCATCGTATCCCAAGCATGGATTTCGTCGTTATCCTTGGGGGTAGGTCTATCCACAAAAAACTCCCGAATCAAGTGGCGGCGATTGGAGGTAGCATACACAACTACATTTTGCGGCCGCGCGGTTAAATTACCTTCTAAAACTACCTTGAGCGCTTTGAAGGCATCATCATCTTCTTCAAAGGAAAGGTCATCGACAAAGATGATAAATTTTTGTGACACACCTCGTAAATGTTCCACAATTTCTGGTAAGTCTTTTAAATCAGATTTTGTCACTTCCAACAAGCGGAGGCTGCGTTGGGCTTTGCCCTTGCCGGAGGCATCGCTATATTCATTCAACAAAGATTTTACTAAAGAAGATTTGCCAGAACCACGACTACCGTAAAGTAATACGTGCAGTGCCATCTCTCCTGATAGTAAAAACTCTGTATTTTTTAGCAAAGCATCTCTTTGAGACTCGTAACCTACAAGCGCACTCAGCTTAACTGGATCGAAATGCCGGATACCGATAAACTGCCCACCTTGCCAGCGTAAAGCGCGATATTCTGCAAATAAACCAGAGCCACATTGCCGATAATAAGCCGCTAATTCTTCTACAGCATCACCCCAATTATCTAATTCTTGTAGATATGTAGCGAACTTTGTCTCTACTCCTACCAATTCTTGCTCTTTATACCACACTACTGGCGAAATGGGCATGTGAGCTACATTTTGTATCCACTCACTCAAAGAAGCGCTGCTACATTCATAGAGGCTTTGCAATATTTGTAAATCATGCTTAACTGCTGCTACTAAAGCTGGGGGCAATTCTTCAAATTCTCGTGTTTCAGCCAGCTTTGTAAAAGGATTCTTAGAGAAGAGAAGTTGAGTAATTAAATAGTCTTCCCAGTTTTGATTTTTGGCCGCTAAAGCGTTGAAATAACTACCGTATGCTTGGAGACAACCCCGGGCATCGGCATCAGTGTAACGTATAGCTTGCAACAGTTCTAGAAATGCTATCCCCACTTCGCCTTGGAGAACAGACTGGTAAAGTAAAAGTGATGCTGCTTGACGCTGGAGATATTGAACTTTTGTATATGAGGAAGTACTTGCTATTGGCATCGCTTGGTTATCCATCAATCAACAGTGTGGTATAGCTATTTAGCTATGGTAAATTGTCTGCTGACCTTGGCAGTAAAGTCAAAATCTACAGATGTTTTAACAATGAATTTAAGTATAATTGCTGCTTTCGCATACGGCATCTTAGCGATCGCTGGTGGCATTATTGGCTATACTCAGGCTAGAAGTAGGGTTTCACTGTTAAGTGGTAGCATTAGCGGCTTATTACTAATACTTGCCGCCTACCTTCAACTCCAAGGACAAACCTGGGGTTCGATTTTAGCAGTGTTAGTTACTGGTGTTTTAGTGGTAGTCTTTGCATTTCGACTAGCTAAAACACGCAAGTTTATGCCGGCGGGATTAATGACGATTTTGGGAATGTTGTCCTTGGTGGTGATGGTGAATCAAATGGTGGCTTTAAAGTAGCATCAGTCTCCAAGCAATACCACCTTCTGTTTTTCCAAGGGTATGCATTAACAAAGCAAGCCGATGCATTGACAAAGCAAGCCGACGCATTAACAACGCAAGCCGACGCATTAACAACGCAAGCCGACGCATTAACAACGCAAGCCGACGCATTAACAAAACAAGCCGACGCATTAACAACGCAAGCCGATGCATTAACAATGCAAGCCGACGCATTGCTATTGCATGGTATTGCGAAATTTAATTCGCTACGAATTAATAAAATGCTGTACTTAGCGCAAAATCTGGTCAATCATCCGGTTCGCCTGGGAAGCATAACCGCCCCCGAATAAATTGAAGTGATTTAAAATGTGATACAGGTTATAGAGTGTTTTTCTCTGCTCATAGCCTGCATCAAAAGGAAAAACCTCGTTATAACCTTTGTAAAAAGCTGCGGGGAACCCACCAAATAATTCTGTCATAGCAATATCAACTTCGCGATCGCCAAAATAAGTGGCTGGATCAAAAATCACGGGTTCTCCTGAGGCTGTACACCCAGCATTTCCGCCCCATAAATCGCCATGTACTAAAGAAGGTTGCACCTGATGCGCCAATATTTCAGGCATAGCTGCTAGTAATTTTTCTTCCTGGGGGAAACTTCCTCCCCGTCGCCTTGCCAACTGAAATTGATAACCCAGGCGATGTTTAATATAAAATTCTGTCCAGTCTGCTGTCCAAGTATTGATTTGGGGCGTGGAACCAATGGTATTGTTAATTTTCCAACCAAAACCTTGATTACTGCTAGCTTGATGCATCGCCGCCAACTTGCGCCCCATGTCTTCCCACAAATTGCTGTTACCGTTACCAAGTTCTAACCATTCCAGAGCGATGTAGCTAAAATTTTCAGCTACACCCCAGCAAATAGGTTTGGGGACGCGAATACTAGCTGTTGCTAGCATTTCCTTTAAACCCAATGCCTCAGCCTCAAACATCGCAACTTGGGATGCTTGATTAAGCTTGACGAAGTAGGTAATCTCACCATTGGAAACAGCATAACCTTGGTTGATACATCCGCCACCAACCGATCGCCGTTGCTGACTCTGAAATTTTTCGCCAGTCTCCTGGCTAATATGAGTATCGATTTGAGTCCACATAATTAAATTGGGGAGATGAGGGAGCAGGGGGAGCAGGGGAAGAAGAACTATTGATTAATGCCCAATGCCCCATGCCCCATTTTTAATTTACGGCTTGACGACAACTACACCATAAGCCTCTGGGGAAAGATACTCTTTGGCTGCTTGCATCAAATCAGTTGCATCTTGACTCTGAATATAATCTGGGTAGTTAAAGGCGGGTTCTAAATCTCCCACTAAGGAATGATAGTAACCATACAACCCAGTGCGATCGCTTGGTGTTTCGTTGCCAAAAATAAATCTGTTCGCTACTCGCCGCCGTACACGGGCAATTTCTGACTCTGTGACTAACTCAGTTTGGACTTTGCGAATGTGTTGAGCGATCGCATCCTCTACTTCAGCTAAATTTTCCACTGCACATTTAGCTGAAATATAAAATGTCCCTTGCAGCTGATTGCTCATATTGCTCACAGAAATTGCAGTAACTAATCCCCGTTCTTCTCGTAAATCCCTCACCAACCTTGATGTCCGTCCATGTCCCAAAACTCCTGCTAAAACATCCAGTCCATAGGTGCGATCTAACTGCGCCATTCCTGGAACCCGCCAAAGCATCACTAGCCTTGCTTGCTGGAGACTTTCATCTGTAAATTCTCGACGGACAATTTCTGTAAATGGTGATTCAGGGTTGAGTGCTGTTAGCGGTAGCGGGGCGTTTAGCCCGTGGCGATTGGGGATTGGGGAGTACTGAGTTTTATTGGCTTTTGTAAATCCTTCAGCAACGATCGCAATTAATTCTTCCACAGGTAAATTGCCCACAGCTACAGCAGTAATTGACTGGGGTTGATACCAAATATCATGAAAATCCCGCATCTGCTGGGGTTTAAGTTCAGAAATTACCGATTCTGGCCCCAATACCGCCCGGCGATAAGGTAGCTCACTATAGGCTGTCTCCATTGCTCGGCGAAATGTCCGCCGTTGGGGATTATCCTCTGAACGCCTAATTTCTTCTAAAACTACTAATCGCTCGCGTTCAAAAGCATCATCAGGAATACTAGCATTTGATACTACATCTATTTGTAGTGGAGCAAGCTGGGCAAAATCTTTGGGGGCAGTGGTTATATAGTAATGAGTATAGTCTTGGCTGGTAGCGGCATTGGTAACAGCACCCCGTTCTTCAATTCGACGTTCAAACTCACCGCTAGCCAGTCGTTCTGTTCCCTTAAAAATCATGTGCTCTAAAAAATGAGCCATACCGTTAATGGCATCAGATTCTACGGCTGAACCAACTTTAATCCATAAATTGAGGTTTACAGCTTCAACTGGCATCTGCTCCGCAATAATTGTCAAACCATTGGGTAACTGATGCAGTGTTGGGCTATGAAGACGAGTAAATTTCCGCAGGGTTGAAGTCATTGCTACTTGTGTGAGGAGCTATGTTACTTCTTTATCTTATCCGCGACGGAAAATCTATATAAAAATACCTCTCCCAGGGAGAGGTTCGGCAAACTAACGAGAGTAAGGATTATCAGTAAACCACAAACTTTTAAAAATCAACGTAAAAACAAGGGTTTCAGCCATCGACAATTAGGAGTATTCACCATTGGTCTTAAAAGGATCTTAGAGCGATCGCTTAAAGGTAGCTAGGGGTATCGTAAGTCCTAGCTAAAAGATTCGTTTTTACAGATAATAAAAACACATCTATCTAGAGGATTAATTGTTTATATATCAGAAGTTAGAAGCAAGTATGATACATCCGGCTGGCTACACCTACGTCATTAATTGAGATCCGCCTATTGGTTTATATAGTTAAAGCAAAAAGGATGATTCCCATAGCAAAGACATTAATGTTACTCATTTATATATTCATCGTTAAATACAACCAACTTTGTGATTATTCAAATAATATCTAAAGATTTTTGATATTAGTTCTCTAGATAGATCGGGAATTTTATAGACAAACTTTAATATGAAATAGTCAAAAACAAACAAGGCAGATTTCCACGAAGGAGAAATTCAATGACTAACATTATTGCTTGGTTGGTTTTAGGTTTAATTGCAGGTGCGTTGGCTAAGTTATTTTATCCAGGAACCCAAGGTGGCGGTATTCTCTCCACGATTGTACTAGGAATACTTGGAGCTGTAGTCGGTGGTTACTTGGGTCAAGCTTTACTCGGAAGTAGTTCAGCCGCCGCCGCATCTGTAGGAGCTTTGTCCCTTGGAAGCATTTTATTTGCTGTCCTTGGTGCTATGTTATTGATTTTCCTTTGGGGTATACTGACTCGTCGGGCTGTGTAATAACCTCAAATTAACTGACAATTTTGGGAATCACTTCTAGCTGCAAAAAACCGATAAAATGACATTAGATAAAGAGCGAATAACTGTAGGAGTGTTCGCTAGATGTTCAGATGCACAATTGGCACTTCAGGAACTCAAAGCTTCTAATTTTCCAATGCACAAGGTTTCTGTAATTGCCCGGAATGTGGAAGAACAAAGTGATATTGCTGGTGTTGAAGTTAAAGAACGCACTAGCAATACATCTGGAGAAGATGTTGATGAAGTCTTCAATGGTGGTGCTTTAGGCGATCTTAGTGGCTTATTAGTCGGTCTAGTCCTTTGGGTAATTCCTGGTATAGGCCGAGTCATGATAGCCGGAGCAGAAGCAACAGCGATCGCTACTACTTTAGCAGGTGGTTTGCCTAGTATATTCCTAAATTTAGGAATTCCCAAAGAGGAAGCACGGGGTTATAGCGATCTCGTCTGTAAAAGTTACTATTTGCTGATAGTAACCGGTATAGACATAGAAATCCGTCTTGCTAAGAGGATTTTTAATCGCCGCGATATTCAACAACGAGGACAACGAAGTGTTAATGAGCCATACTTAACCCCAAATAGTCGCTATAGACATGCTATTGGTGTTTTTTATACGCGCCAAGATACGGAAAGAGTCCTTACTGAATTGAGAACTGCTGACTTTCCGATGAGTCAAGTATCAGTAGTTGCTAAAAATAGAAGCAGTCTAGGTGATATTTGTGAAGGGAATCTCAGGAGTTCTCAAGATAACTACACAACTCTCGGAATTCCTAACGATCTAGTTAGATATTATGACCAGCAAGTGGCCCTTGGTCATTATTTAGTAGTCATAAAAGGTACTGATATTTACATAGCAGGTGCAAGAGCTATTTTAGAAAGTAACAAAATCCAACATTTTGGTATATACAGCCAATCTGAGCTTAATGCAGCTAGAAGCGATCGCCAGACTACAAACTTCTAGTTAAATATCAATTTAGAATGTTATATAAAGCACATAAAATCCTAAGGGAATATTGTTTTTTGAAACTCTTGTTTTCTACCATAATGCCCCTTGTAAGTAGGTCGGCGCAATTAAAGCTAACTGGCGACGGCTGTCATTGGTCAGGGCTTTAATGCTATTTACGGTTCGTAACATATTTGGTTGATTTCTATCAACTTGCTTAAACATAATCTTCCGGTTAACACGTATAGGAATATACAATAATAGTGATTTCGTGTCCATTAGCAAAAGCCACTATATAGGACTCCTATTTGCATCTTGTTCAAAAATCAAATAGGAGTCCTATAGTGTCGAGAGGATGATGACATTGGATGATATCGTATTATGGTTCGCAATCAATAAATTGTGCCTTTGGGACTTTGCATAATTTTGGTCTTACTAGGTCAATGACTGCAATCATAAAAACCACCATTTTTTAGTAAAGTCTAATGTATGTTAAATTTATAAATAATCTAAGAGTAAGCGATCAATATTCACCGCCAAATTAAATTAAAAAGTAAATTTGTTACTCCTGTTGAAGAAAGTTATGCTATCTAAAAGTTTAATGTTTGCTAAATTATAAAAATGCTAGAGAAAAATATTTATATACTTATATTTAAAATCACATCACATTTATAAAAGGATTAAAATGCGATCGCTCGTCTTTAGAGTCCTAAAAACTAGCGATATCCGATGATAGCGAAATATCTTACATTTTTTTGGATAGTTAAAACAAAATCATAACAGAATTAATTTGAATACCTGCCTGGAATAATGTTGAACCGTTTGAAGATTGGAACCAAGATTGGAGTAAGTTTTGCCCTGAGTTTGGCAACTCTGACCGCCATTGGTCTAATCTCCTACCAAAGTACCAACGATCTAATTGAAACTTCAGTCAAAGAAAACCATACCTACCAGGTGCTAAGTCAACTTGAAGACCTGAACTTGCAACTGACCAATGCTGAGACTGGGCAACGTGGTTATGTAATTACTGGAAAACAGAGCTATCTGGAACCTTATAATGCTGCCATTAGTGTGTTGGAGCAAAAAGTCAGGGAACTTCAGAGATTAACAGTAGATAACCCCAACCAACAGCGACGACTGGATAGTTTACAGCCACTAATCGCTCAAAAGCTGGCTGAACTTAAAGAAACCATTGACTTGCGCCAAAATCAAGGCTTTGAAGTTTCCCAGAAGGTTGTACTGACAGACCAGGGTAAGCAAGTGATGAGTGAAATCCGCAAAGTAATCTTGGCGATGGAAAATGAGGAAAATGGACTCCTGAAGCAACGTTCTCAAAAAGCACAAGCAGCTGCCCAGCAAACCATCGCTAGCATTGTCCTTAGTATTCCCCTATTTTCTTTGCTCTTGGCTTTGATCGGATTCATCCTGACCAGACATATCTCAGTACCGTTGAAGCAAGTTTCTGGTTTGGCAGAAAAAATGGCGGATGGGGATTTATCGGTGAGTTTAGCAGATAGCGATCGCCTAGATGAAATTGGCGTGTTGACGCGCACCTTCAACCAGATGATCGTTAATCTGCGAAACACAACTCAAAAAAATGACGAGCAAAACTGGCTAAAGTCTAACTTAGCTGAATTTACCCAGATGCTCCAAGGGCAGCGCCATCTGGAAAGTGCAACTAGCTTAATATTGTCGAATTTAGCACCATTGGTTGGGGCATCGCAGGGCGTTTTTTATGCGATGGCCTCTATAGACGACCAGCCAGTGCTGAAGTTGCTGAGTAGTTATGCTTACAAAGAACGAAAAAATCTAGCAAATCAGTTTCGCTTGGGCGAGGGATTGGTGGGACAATGCGCCCTAGAAAAACAAAGAATCCTCCTCACAGAAGTTCCTAGTAACTATATTCGCATCAGTTCCGGCTTGGGAGAAGCACCACCGTTAAATATTATTGTTTTGCCTATACTGTTTGAGGCGCAGGTAAATGCTGTAATTGAACTTGCCTCTTTTGGGCCTTTTAGCCATCTGCATCTGATATTTTTAGAGCAATTGAGTGAAAATTTGGGAGTATTTTTAAATAACATCGCTTCACAATTGCAAACCCAGCAACTACTTGAAGAGTCTGTTGCTTTAACAGAAGAACTGCAAACTCAGCAAGAAGAACTACAGCAGAGCAATCAACGGCTAGAAGAGCAGGCGCACGAGTTGGAAGAATCACAATTTATTGTCAAGCAGTCTAACGAAGAATTACAACAATTAAATGAGGAGCTAGAAGAAAAGGCGGAATTGTTAGAAGTTCAAAATCGGGAAGTTGCTCGCAAGAACCAGGAAGTTGAACGAGCAAGGCAGTCTTTTGAAGAAAAAGCTGAACAACTGGCCTTATCTTCCAAATATAAGTCAGAATTTCTGGCGAATATGTCCCACGAATTACGGACACCGCTAAATAGTTTGTTAATTTTAGCAAGACTCTTATCAGATAATTCTCTTAACAACTTGACCGATAAACAGGTAGAGTACAGCCGGACTATTTACTCGGCTGGCACTGATTTGCTGGAGTTGATCAATGACATTCTAGATTTAGCAAAAATTGAGTCGGGTACTATGTCGCTCAATATTGAGCAAATTGCTTTTGCAGACTTGGAAACATCTCTAGAACAGACTTTCCGACAAGTAGCCCACAATAAAGAACTCAGTTTTACTATTGAACTGGATGATAAGTTACCTGCGACAATTTCTAATGACTCCAAACGTCTGCAACAAGTACTGAAAAATCTCCTAGCTAACGCCTTTAAGTTTACTGAAAAGGGAGGTGTGAAGTTAGAAATTAGCATGTCTTCTGATGGAACCCAAGTTGATAATCCCATGATTGCTTTTGCCGTTAGCGACACGGGTATAGGCATTCCAGACGAGAAGCAAAAGATTATTTTCGAGGCATTTCAGCAAGCAGATGGCACAACCAGCCGCAAGTACGGCGGGACTGGCTTGGGTTTGTCCATCAGCCGCGAATTGGCTCAACTGTTGGGAGGGAGAATTGAACTAGTCAGCCAAGCAGGGCAGGGAAGCACCTTCACTCTCTACTTGCCCAAGCGACAGGAAAAGAATGGTAAAAATACTCTTACATCCCTGGAGCCAACACCAACCACTATCCGCAAAGCATCGACGATAAAAAAAGTGCCTCTGGTCGAAAGCAAACCCACAACTGTGGACACTTCTCCATCTGCGAAAGTATCTACTACCTTCCCCCACGAAATTCCAGATGATCGGGAAATAATTCAACCGGGCGATCGCGTTTTGCTAATTATCGAAGATGATGATAAATTCGCCCGTATCTTACTAGATATGGCACGGGAGCAGGGTTTTAAAACCATTGTTGCCTTACAGAGCAAACAAGGTCTAGTACTCGCGCAAGAGTTTAAGCCCGATGCCATTATGCTCGATATTTATATGCCAGAAATGGATGGTTGGACGGTTCTGGATCGTCTCAAGCACAAGCCAGATACCAGACATATACCAGTACATATACTTTCTGTGGATGAAAGACAGCAACGGGGACTACAGCTAGGAGCGATTACCTATCTCCAAAAACCGGTTTCTCCAGAAGCGCTAACTCAGGTATTGACTGATATTAAAGGCTTTATTGAGCGTCAGGTTAGAAATCTCCTGATCGTAGAAGATGACCCAGTACAAGCCCAAAGTATTATCGAACTGATTGGTAATGGTGATGTCCAGAGTACAGCAGTGGGTACGGGGGCAGAAGCACTGTCGATTTTGCGATCGCATCACTTTGATTGTATGGTACTCGATCTCGGTCTGCCCGACATGAGCGGGTTTGAACTAATTGAGCAAATCAAGCAAGAACCTAGGCTGTTGAAACTGCCGATCATCGTTTACACCGGCAAAGAACTCAGCCGACAAGAAGAAACCCAACTGCGGGGACTAGCAGAGACAATTATTATTAAAAATGTGCGATCGCCAGAGCGGTTGTTAGACGAAACTGCTCTATTTTTGCATCGGGTGCAAGCAAATTTGCCCCCACCAAAGCGTCAGATGCTAGAGCAACTACACCAAAACGATCCGGTGCTGACTAATCGGAAAATTTTGATTGTAGATGATGACCTGCGGAATATTTTTGCCCTGACCAGCTTTTTAGAAAGCTATCAAATGCAAGTACTGTTTGCCGAAAATGGCAGAGATGGCATAGAGATGCTGCAAACTAATCCTGACATTAATATAGTATTGATGGATATCATGATGCCACAAATGGATGGTTACGAAACCACCCGTGCCATCCGTCAGCGACAACAGTTTCGCTCCCTACCAATAATTGCTTTAACTGCCAAAGCTATGCCAGGCGATCGCGAAAAGTGCATCGAAGCTGGAGCCTCTGACTATATCACCAAACCTGTAGATACTGAGCAACTGCTTTCACTACTCCGGGTTTGGCTGTATCGGTAAGGGAATGGGGAGAGAAAGAGTTTTCTGTAATCTCAGTACAAAAATTTGAGGTATTTAAAAACCCACACGTAACCAATTAAAGGGTACAGTGTGGGTAATTGATACCTATAAAGATAACGTGAATGACGATTTAGCGAAACATACTACTAACTGAAGTATCTTCATGAATCCGCCAAATGGTTTCTCCTAAGAGATTAGCCACTGACAGCACCACTAGTTGGGGAAAACGATTACTTTCTGGTATGGGGATCGTATTGGTGACAATTACTTCCTCAAACAAACCACTAGACAATCGCTCCATCGCTGGTGGAGAGAATACCGCATGAGTTGCACAGGCATATACCTGACGCGCTCCTTCTTCACGTAGTAATCGCGCCCCTTCTGCGATCGTGCCGCCTGTGTCGATCATGTCATCGACCAACACTGCCGTTTTGCCTCTAACATCGCCGATGACATTTAACACTTCTGCAACATTATGTGCCTGACGACGTTTGTCAATAATTGCCAGTGGCGCATCATTCAGTTTTTTGGCAAATGCTCTCGCCCGTGCTACACCGCCAACATCAGGAGAAACAACTACAACATCGGGCAGTTGTTTGCTTGCTAGATAATCCAGCAATACTGGCGAACCATAAACATGGTCAAAGGGGATATCGAAATAACCTTGAATTTGCGCCGAGTGCAAATCCATTGCTAGAACGCGGTTAGCACCAGCTTCAGTGATCAAGTTAGCAACCAGCTTGGCGGTGATTGACTCTCGTCCTGCTGTTTTGCGATCGGCACGAGCATAGCCATAGTAGGGAATTACTGCCGTCACCTGTCGCGCAGAAGCTCGACGACAAGCGTCAACCATAATCAATAATTCCATCAAATGATCGTTCACAGGTTGACAACATGGCTGGATTAAATAGACATCACAACCACGAATAGATTCTTGGATTTGAACGTAAAGTTCTCCATCCGCAAATCTTTTGCGAATCATTGGCCCCAAGTCCATGCCCAGATAACGAGCGACTTCTTGAGACAGTTGGATATTGGCAGAGCCAGAAAACAGCCGCAGGCGATGATTCTCGGTCAGTCCTGTTGCAGATGGTTGCACTTTGAAAGTTGCAGAACTGAGCACAGCAGATCCTCTATGTGCATTCATAGTAATATTATCATTAGAGATTTAATAGATTTAACCGAGAAATTGCCTAAAAAAACACTTGCGAGTTTTATTGAAGCTTCCATACAAAATTAAAACATCTTTCCATAAAACGATCGTTCGCTAACTGTCTAATGTTCTTGGCAAGCAAACTATTGATTGCTTAAGGAGCATCTAATCCGTCCACTAGGTCTATAGTTCAAGTTTTTTGGGGTGAGGTAAATAACCCCAATCTCTCAAAGATTGGTGTGATAGATTGCTTATTCTAACTACCTCATTTATAAGTGACAGGAAAGCATTTACAACTTAAGTAATATTAAAGTTTGTTTTTAGATACGTGTTGAACGCTTGTGGCTAAGTGTGCAACACGTATCTAATTATATTCTACGATCCTAGCGGTAAATAAATAAACTGGCAGACTTAATTTTTAGTTTCAAGCCGGAAGCCACGCCCGAACGGTACTATTAAAGTCTTAAATCCTTTGCCGTCGGTCTTTTCGGAGCGGATAAGGTTGATAAGTCTTTCTTTAGGATTTGACTTCCGTCGATCTTGCTGGTCTAGTCTCACTAAAATATTTTGTAAATATGACAGGATGCTTAATCTACAATATATAGTTGCTATATATTTGTAGCTAAAAATTTTAGCAAATCACCAAGCCAAGTTTTGCAACACAACCGTATTTGATGGCTAAATCAATTGTTTCAACAAAACGCCTCAGCAGTCAGTTTATTAGCTGGTTGCTTGAAGAAAACAGACCAGATAAGGAAGGATCGTACCGTCGTAAGGAAGAAGCACATCGCCAGCATTCTTGGTGGCAGGTCATGTGCTTGACTGGTGTAGATTATTTCTCAACCCTTGGCTATCAACCTGGTATTGCAGCACTGGCTGCTGGCGCTCTTTCTCCTATAGCTACCCTGATTCTAGTTTTGCTGACGCTGTTCGGAGCGTTGCCAATCTATAGACGCATTGCTGCCGAAAGCCCTCATGGTGAAGGGTCGATCGCAATGTTAGAGCGTTTGCTCCCTTGGTGGCAAGGTAAATTACTTGTGCTGTGCTTACTTGGCTTTGTGGCAACCGACTTTATTATTACCATTACCCTATCGGCTGCTGATGCTACAGCCCATATAATCGAAAATCCCCTGATCCCAGATTGGTTTCACGGTCAAGCGATCGCAATCACCCTAGTATTAGTTGCATTACTAGGCGCAGTTTTCTTGAGAGGTTTCCGAGAAGCAATTGGAATTGCAGTCGTGTTGGTGGGAGTTTATTTGCTGTTAAACTCCATAGTCGTTAGCGTTGGTGTGTATCAGATTTTAACTCACCCAGGAGCGATCGCTAACTGGCATACGGCACTTTTTGCCCGCCATTCCAACCCTTTGATACTAATTGGTATATCTCTGCTCATATTTCCAAAGCTAGCACTAGGATTGTCAGGCTTTGAAACTGGTGTCACCGTTATGCCCCTCGTCAAAGGTAGCAGTAGTGACACTTCCCAATATTCCAAAGGACGGATTCAGAATACACGTAAGCTGCTGACTACTGCTGCTCTGATTATGAGCTTCTTTTTGCTCACCACCAGCTTTATAACCACTCTACTGATTCCAGTTGCAGAATTTGCATCTGGAGGCAAAGCTAACGGACGAGCCCTGGCTTATTTAGCACATCTGTATCTCGGTAATGGCTTTGGCACGATTTACGATGTCAGTACTATTTCCATTTTGTGGTTTGCAGGTGCATCTGCAATGGCAGGGCTGCTGAATATTGTGCCTCGTTATCTACCACGGTATGGTATGGCACCCAATTGGGCACGAGTAACGCGACCTTTAGTGTTGGTGTACACAGCGATCGCTTTTGTTGTCACAATCATCTTCAAAGCAAGTGTAGAAGCCCAAGGTGGGGCTTACGCAACTGGTGTGCTTGTATTGATTACCTCAGCAGCCTTTGCCGTAACCTTATCAGCCCACCGTCACAGAGAGAAGCGGGCAAAACTTGTTTTTGGGATTATCACACTGTTATTTTTATATACTACTGTTGTTAATATCATCGAAAGACCAGAGGGGATTAGGATCGCTGGATTTTTCATTGGTGCGATCATTTTTACCTCACTAGTTTCTCGTGTTTGGCGTTCAACGGAACTGCGAGCAGAACGGATCGAAGTTGACGAACTTGCCGGTCAATTTCTTGCGGAAGAGAGCCAGGGAGCAATACGGCTAATTGCAAATAGGTTGAATACAGGCGATGTCCTAGAGTATTTTTTAAAAGAGAAAGAAGTCCGCGAGGATAACCATATTCCAGCCAACGATCCAATTCTTTTTCTAGAGATTCAGGTATCAGATGCTTCCGAGTTTGCGGATATCATCAAAGTAAGAGGGGTGCAAGTTGGTGATTATCGCATTTTAAGGGCTGAGAGTGCAGCAGTACCTAATGCGATCGCGGCTTTACTGCTTTATATTCGTGACCATACAGGTAAAATTCCTCATGCCTACTTCGGCTGGGTTGAGGGCAACCCCATACAATACTTACTGCGTTTTATCTTGTTTGGTGAGGGTGATATTGCTGTAGTCACCCGTGAAGTACTCCGTCGGGCTGAAAAAAATCCCCACAAACGTCCTGGCGTTCATGTTGGGGGTTGATTAAGCATCATAAATAATTGAGCCGCCTTGGGAAAAACTCAATATACTAAGCACTTTTTTCTATTTTTTTCTTGTGAATCGATATATTTTCATATAAGGCCAATCAGCCTCACCTTGTAGTTTATATAAATCACTCATTTCTGCTTGAAAAACATCTCTAAATTCCCAATAAAATTCGCGGTTAATTATCACAAAAACTGTATCTGCATTGTTTGTCGCTATACTAACTTTTTCTCCAATATTTTTTCCCTTCATAATTTTCCGAATATAATCTGGTGCATATATGGTTGATGAATCTCCGTAATATTTTAGTAATCTAGGCTGCCCGTATAACAATACAGATTTTGCAGATTCATTTCGATTTTGTAGCAGATAGCGAACAGCCGAACGGTAGTCATCTTTTGAATAGGCGGGATTGGAATAGTATTGCCAATTTGAAGAAACATTCATCAATAGCAAAGAAACAGTAGCTAACTTTGGAATTTGAGAGACTAGAGAAACTTTATTCTGGCGCTGATAATTATGTAAAAAAGTTGATGGAATCAAAATGAAAATTGGTATACATAGATAAAAAGAGTGGCGAGGTAGCCAATTAATTTTGGTTGCCAAGGCAAACAGCAAGGTTAGTAAAAATGATGTTACTAAAAGCGATGTGAAAAAGTAATCAGCCTGTTGATATCTTTTCCTCTTGCGGTGTCTTGATAGACTTTTTACTAAAGCTAAAAAGATGACTGTAATGACAATAATAAATATTAATAACTGAGGCCAGTAACCAAGTAAAACATTTATCTTTTCTGGATCGCGTAATTTCTCCAGTGGCGGCCCATAGGATGTCCCGACTAATATACCGTAGAACACAAAAATTATGTTTGTAATTATAGGTAATCCAGTCCGAGTAACTTGAGTAGCAGTTGGATCGGATGCAGCTGGTGATGATAAGTAGAACCAAAGCATTGGAGAGGAAAAAACTACCGGAGGTATCCACCATCTGAGCAATTCTTTTAAGTTTCTATAAATAATTGCATGAGATAAACAAATTGATGAACTAAATATAATTGTCAAAATACTGCCAAAACTTCCTATGGCCGTAAAGATACCAAAAAGCAATTGGGGAATAATTTTATTCCTCTTATCTACAGTAATTGCATAACTAAAAAAATATATTTGAAGTGAGGTTATAAATATTAATAATGCGTAAGGTCTGGCATCTTGGCTGTAGAATACGCTAAAAGAACTAACTGCTATGATCGTAGACGACCATAAAGCATGTTTTCTTCCATAAACACGTAGACTCGTAAAAAATATGGCAATTACTGAGCCGACTCCTAGTAAGGATGAGAGCGATCTAATCGCAAATTCACTATCTCCAAACACTGAACGCCAATAGAATAAGACCAAATAATAAAGTGGTTGGTATTTATCACCAGCTTCTCGATTTACAATGTTGGATAAATTTTCTTGAACACTTGTAGCATCAGATAAAGCTAGACTCCAGCCTTCATCAAACCAAAGACTTTGATTTTGCAATAAACAGAAACGCAGAAATATGCTAATTATGATAATAATAAAAACAACAAAATAGTATTTTGACTGTTTCATAAAAATCTCCAAAGCACTGGTACATTAGATATACAACTTTCTAATCATCAAAATCCCACCCTATCGTTCAGTAAGAGATTGTAATCATTGTCTCTATGTTGTGGTGGGAGGAATGTTATCTATGGAGACTCTATCACAGGAATGAGTATTTTGTT
Organism: Nostoc sp. 'Peltigera membranacea cyanobiont' 232; assembly: GCF_002245985.1. Taxonomy (NCBI): domain Bacteria; kingdom Bacillati; phylum Cyanobacteriota; class Cyanophyceae; order Nostocales; family Nostocaceae; genus Nostoc; species Nostoc sp. 'Peltigera membranacea cyanobiont' 232. The sequence continues at coordinate 826 of NZ_NOLK01000020.1, read as the reverse complement.
GTCTAGACGATCTAGTTACTACACTAAACCTTTAAAATCTCTAGCAGATGAGTAGGTAGATTAGCATGAGTGAAACTATAGAAACGATTTTCAGCAAAATCATTCGTCGGGAAATTCCCGCCGATATTGTTTATGAAGATGATTTGGTCTTAGCATTCAAAGATATCCATCCCCAAGCACCTGTTCACATCCTCGTTATTCCCAAAAAACCCATTCCCACGCTAGCTGATGCTGAATCTCAAGATCATGCTCTGTTGGGGCATCTTTTGTTAACCGCCAAACGTGTTGCAGAAGTTGCTGAATTGAAAAATGGTTATCGAGTTGTTATCAACACTGGTGACGATGGTGGTCAGACAGTCCACCACTTACATGTGCATATTTTGGGAGGACGGCAGTTGAACTGGCCCCCTGGTTGATAAAAGTGGATGAATTGTGTCTTTAGACACAATTCATCCGTAAAACAAATCACTGTTATAATCAATTCCTATTTAATATTTCTTTACAACTCTCAATTTTGCTTCTAATGTAATAGACATAGGTAAGCAAATTTGCTTATCGAAATCATAAACAACAAACCGCACTTATAAAACCATGACAGCAACCTTACAACGCCGCGAAAGCGCCAACGTATGGGATAGATTCTGTGAATGGATCACCAGCACCAACAACCGGATTTACATCGGTTGGTTCGGCGTAGTCATGATCCCCACCTTGCTAGCCGCCACCGCTTGCTTCGTAGTCGCCTTCATCGCCGCACCACCAGTAGACATCGATGGTATCCGCGAACCCGTAGCAGGTTCCTTAATCTACGGAAACAACATCATCT